>CAZPTC010000030.1:0-14527 GCA_964589455.1 uncultured Desulfovibrionaceae bacterium
ATGAGGAAATTATGAGCAATACCCTACGGAAGCCCAATAACCCCGAGAATTCCCAAGAGGATATAGTGTTAGAGGCCATTACAGCCGCAAAAGCGGAAAATAAAGAAGAAAAGTCTCCCGGTATATCGCCTGATATTCCATCAGGCATACAAACAGATACAAACGGCAAAACTGGTCATATACTGCCTTCTGCCCCAGAAGACAGTAATGCTTCTGATGCGCCCAATTCTTCAGGTTTGCCAGATACCCCGGCAGGGGAGGCTGATGAAGCTAACCCGGAAGAAAAAGTGCCTGCCCGTGTGCTACGCAAGCGCCGGCCTGCACATAAAGCATCCCCCACTATCACCATCCCTTCCAGTAATGGGGATGAGCCAGATGCGTATATGGAAATACCAACCTTCCTTCCTATATTGCCTTTGCGTGATAATGTGGTGTTCAATTCTATGATTGTGCCCATTTTTGAAAGCAGAGAAAAAGGCATACGCGCTATAGAAGCGGCCCTTGCAGGTAACCGCTTTTTACTTCTGAGCGCCCAAAAATCTGCAGAAGTGGAAGACCCCACCCCGGAAGACTTGTACCCCATTGGCTCTGTGGTGATGATTTTACGTATGCTGAAAATGCCAGATGGGCAAATGAAAGTGCTGGTGCAGGGTATGTCCCGCGCACAGGTAGAGTCGTATGTGCAGTCAGATGCTTTTTTGGCCGCGCGTGTGCGCCTTTTACCAGAAGAAGAAAATATGCTGCCGGATATCCAGCAGGAAGCGCTTATACGCTCTGCGCGTGAACAAAGCGAAAAAATTCTGCATCTGCGCAATATCCCTACCAATGATATTCTGGGCCTTCTTATGTCTGTTGATGACCCGGGCCGCCTTGCAGACCTTATTGCGGCAAATATGCGCCTGAAGGTAGAAGATGCCCAGGCCCTTTTAGAAATGCTGGACCCTGTGGAGCGCTTGCGCATGGTGAATAATCACCTTCTGCGCGAAGTGGAAGTTGCCACAGTACAGGCCCGTATACAGGGCATGGCGCGTGAAGGCATGGATAAAGCCCAAAAAGACTACTTTTTGCGCGAACAGCTTAAAGCTATCCGCAAAGAATTGGGCGATGCCGGTTCTTCAGAAGAAGACCTGGACGGCCTTGTGGAATCCCTTGAAAAAGCAGGCCTTCCAGAAGAAGCCAAAAAGGAAGCAGATAAGCAGCTTAAACGCTTGGCCACCATGCACAATGATTCAGCAGAAGCCACAGTTGTGCGTACCTACTTGGAATGGCTGGCAGAATTGCCCTGGAGCAAGCTTTCCCGCGATAAGCTGGATATAGCCAAAGCCAAAAAAACCTTGGATGACGACCACTTTGGTTTGGATAAGATAAAAGACCGCATCTTGGAATACCTGAGTGTGCGCAAGCTTAACCCAGATTCCAAAGGCCCTATTCTTTGTTTTGTCGGCCCTCCAGGGGTGGGCAAAACCTCACTTGGCCGTTCTATTGCGCGCGCTATGGGCCGTAAATTCCAGCGTATTTCCTTAGGCGGTATGCGGGATGAAGCGGAAATTCGCGGTCACCGCCGCACCTATATTGGCGCTATGCCAGGCCGTATTATCCAGGCACTTAAGCAGGCAGGTACCCGTAACCCTGTTATTATGCTGGATGAAATTGATAAACTTGGCACAGACTTTAGGGGAGACCCAGGTTCCGCCCTCTTAGAAGTGCTGGATCCGGAACAAAATTCCCATTTCAGTGACCACTACCTGAATTTGGAATTTGACCTTTCCAAGGTGGTGTTTATCTGCACAGCTAACCAGTTAGACACTATACCAGCCGCCTTGCGTGACCGCTTGGAAATTATAAGCCTTGCCGGGTACACAGAACAGGAAAAACTGGCTATAGCCAAAAAATACCTGTTAGATAGGCAGATTGCAGCCAATGGCTTAAAGAAGGATGATGTGGCTATAAAGGATGCTATTCTTACGCGCCTTATCCGTGAATACACGCGGGAGGCTGGCCTTCGTAACTTAGAGCGGGAAATTGGCACAGTATGCCGCAAAGTTGCCCGCTTAAAGGCAGAAGGCAAAAAAGGCCCCTTTACTGTCAACCAAACCCTGCTCACCAGTTTCTTAGGCGCGCCGCGCTTTATTGATGATGAGAAGGAAGAAACCCTTATGCCTGGTGTGGCCCTTGGCCTTGCCTGGACACAAGCTGGCGGGGAAGTGCTGCATATTGAAGCCTCTACCATGAAAGGCAAGGGCGTTCTTACACTCACAGGCCAGCTTGGTGATGTGATGAAAGAAAGCGCACAGGCTGCCATGAGTTATGCCCGGAACCATGCAGAATCACTTGGTATTGATCCAGAGTTTTTGGAAAAACTGGATATCCATATCCACGTTCCTGCTGGTGCCACCCCAAAGGATGGCCCTTCTGCTGGTGTTACCATGGTCAGCGCGCTTATATCTGCTCTTTCTGGTAAGTCCTTGCGGGCAGATACCTGCATGACGGGTGAAATAACCTTGCGGGGGCGCGTGCTGCCTGTTGGCGGGATTAAGGAAAAAATACTGGGTGCTGTGGCGCGCGGTCTTAAACACGCCATTATTCCCTTCCAGAACAGTAAGGATTTAGAGGATATTCCCGCAGATTTGCGTAAGAAAATCCACATACATCCTGTAAAGAGTATTGATGAGCTTTTGCCACTTGTCATGGCAAAATAGTGGAGCTGGCCAGTCAGGTGACAGCCTGCCTGCAACTGCCTTAATACGGCAGTCTTGATACGGCAGTATACTCAGGTGTGGCATATACGCGCTCATAAAAGTATATACACATATACTTGACAGGTTTAGCAAAGCGCTTTATTTTGTAGACACGAGGTTAAAGGGACAGGGCCAAGGTGTTGCAACACCTTGGCCCCCGCGCGAACCCCTCAGCCTCCTTAAAAACGGGTTTATTCTTTTAAAGAAACTGACCCCGGTAGTCCTGAACCACTACCGGGGTCAACCATTACCTAGTATTTGCTGCTTTTAAGCAGTAAACAAAGCAGGATAACAATTGCCACACTAGAGCCGAAAATTATCGCAACAAGTTGCGATAATTTTTAAAAGACACGCTTGCTTCGTCGTGACGGCGAAAGTAAATTTCGCCTACTTCTCGCAGCGGGCGTCTGCTTTCGCAGCCGCCAGAGCATTTCGCGTTTATTAACGGAAATGCTCTGGCGGCACGTATGATACGTTTTATCATATCATCCTCCTTGCGGGGCAAAATTTCGCGCGGCTTGTTTTAAGGAGGTAACGCTATAACTAGCGGAATTCTAAAAAGCACGTAATGGGGTTATTTTTTTAATTGCCTTGCCTAGAGCAAGCGCCCTTGCCGGCTTTTGCGCGTAAAAACTCCCCTCAAATATCACTTGCTCCCTTATCTTGCTTTTGCTACACTGCATAACGCGCTAAATTGCGGGCCAGTGGCTGGCTCTAAAGCGCAAAACCCCCTATTTCTGGAGAAAAATCATGGCTGCAAAAAGCAGTACCACTACCCCCAAAAAGCCCAACCCCAATTTGTCCCCCGAGGAAGCCCGACTGGAGGCGCTGAAAACTGCACTTTCTACCATTGAGCGTAAGTATGGGCAGGGCGCTATTATGAAAATGTCAGATGATGTCAAGGTGCGTGTGGCGGTTATCCCCACAGGTTCCATTGGCCTTGACCTGGCACTGGGTGTAGGGGGTATACCACGTGGCCGCGTAACAGAAATTTATGGCCCTGAGTCTTCTGGTAAAACTACCCTTGCTCTGCATATTATTGCAGAAGCCCAGAAAAGAGGGGGCACTGCCGCATTTGTAGACGCAGAACATGCCTTGGATATTACATACGCCGGGCGTCTTGGCGTAAAGACAGATGAGCTGCTTATTTCCCAGCCAGACCACGGCGAGCAAGCCCTTGATATTGCAGATATGCTTGTGCGCTCTGGGGCAGTGGACCTTGTGGTTATTGACTCTGTGGCCGCGCTTATTCCCGCAGCGGAATTAGAAGGCAACATGGGGGAAAGCCAGGTGGGGGGCCATGCGCGCCTTATGTCCCACGCTATGCGCAAACTGACAGGCACTATCCACCGTTCTAACACCTCTGTGTTATTTATCAACCAAATACGCATGAAAATTGGCACTATGGGGTATGGCAGCCCGGAAACCACAACCGGTGGACAGGCCCTGAAGTTTTACAGCTCTGTGCGCATGGATATACGGAAAATTCAAACACTTAAGGATAAGGAAGAAGCATACGGTTCTCTTACCCGCGTAAAAGTGGTGAAAAACAAAATGGCCCCGCCCTTTAGGGAAGCAAAGTTTGATATTATTTGGGGCACAGGCATTTCCCGTTCTGGCGAAGTTATTGATTTAGCTGTAGAAGCTAAAATTATTGACAAAAGCGGCGCATGGTACGCATACGGCTCTGAAAAACTGGGGCAGGGCAAAGAAAATGTCCGCCAGTTACTGGATGAAAATACCGCCCTTAGAGAAGAAATTGAAGCCAAGCTTATTGAGCACCTGGGCATGAACCCCAAGGCTTTTGTGCCTACCCCGGATGATCTGGAAGAAGGCGCAGACGGTGATTTTGATGAGCCAAGCCTTTCTGATGAAGAATAGTATTTTGAAATATTAACACATACTTGGCAGGAGATGCCTTCCATGGTGCAAGCGCTTACAGCAAAAGAGATCCGCCAGAAATTTTTGGCCTATTTTGAAAAATACAACCATAGCCGTGTGCATTCCGGCTCACTTGTGCCAAGGGATGACCCATCTCTGCTTTTTGCCAATGCAGGTATGGTGCAGTTTAAAAAGATTTTTCTGGGCCAGGAAAAGCGTGCGTATAACCGCGCCACCACCTCGCAAAAGTGCTTGCGCGTAAGTGGCAAGCATAATGACCTGGAAAATGTAGGGCGTACAGCGCGTCACCACACATTTTTTGAAATGCTGGGCAATTTTTCTTTTGGCGACTATTTTAAGCGCGAAGCCATAGACTTTGCCTGGCGTTTTGTCACCCAAGAACTGGCTTTGCCTAAAGACAAGCTGTATGTCACCGTTTTTAGAGAAGATGATGACGCAGCCGCCTTGTGGCAGGAAGTGGCAGGTCTTGCGCCAGATCGCATTTTCCGCATGGGTGAAAAGGATAATTTCTGGGCTATGGGTGATACCGGCCCCTGTGGCCCTTGCTCGGAAATTTATGTGGACCAGGGCGCAGATATGGCCTGTGGCCCGGATTGCGGCATTGGTTCCTGCGATTGTGATCGCTTTTTAGAAATATGGAACCTTGTGTTCATGCAGTATGACCAGCCTGGTGATGGTACCCGCGTACCCCTGCCACGCCCGTCTATTGATACTGGCATGGGTTTGGAGCGTATAGCCGCTGTATGCCAAGGCAAGCGCTCTAACTTTGACTGTGACCTTTTTCAGGAAATAATACAGTATATCGCGCATCTTGCAGGTGTAACCTACAGCTTTAGTGCGCCAGATACAAATGATGTAGATACTGCTTTGCGTGTTATTGCAGACCACAGCCGTGCAGCCGCCTTTCTTATAGCAGATGGTATTGTGCCCTCTAATGAAGGCCGTGGGTATGTGTTGCGCCGTCTTTTACGCCGCGCCTTACGCTTTGCCAAGCTTATGAACCAGGCAGGTAAAGGGCCGCAAGAAGCCTTTTTGTATAAGTGTGCGGTGAAAGTGACAGAAGTAATGGGCGATGTATACCCTGAACTTATAGAAAGCGCCCCCTTTATTTCCCGTGTTGTGTTGGAAGAAGAAGAGCGTTTCCGCCTTACTTTGGACAATGGCCTTGCTTTATTGGAAGAAGAGTTTGTACGTCTTGCGGCAAGCGGCAGCAAGGCCGTGCCGGGTGATGTAGCCTTTAAGCTGTATGATACCTACGGCTTCCCGCTTGATATTGTGAATGATGTGGCCGTAAAACGCGGTTTTAGTGTAGATGAAGAAGGCTTTAAAACCTGCATGGCAGAGCAGAAAGCTCGTGCCCGTGCTGCGTGGAAAGGCTCTGGTGAAAAAGACCTTGCCAGCCGTTTCCAAGGGCTTTTAGAGCAAGGCATTATCTCCCAGTTTGTGGGTTACGATACCCTGAAAGCAGAAAGCCGCATTATTGCGTTGCTGGATGAAAATGCGCTGCCAGTTGATGTACTTTCTGTTTTGGCCACTGGGAATGCCACAAAGGGTTTTGTTATCACAGGCCGTACGCCTTTTTATGGCGCAAGTGGCGGTCAGCTTGGGGATACAGGCATTATTGAAGGCCCCTTGGGTCGTGCAGAAGTGCGCGATACCCTGCGCCCCATGCCTGCCCTTATTGTGCATGAGGTAGCTCTTACAGAAGGGGAGCTGCTGCTTGACCAGGAAGTACGCCTTGTGGTGAAAGATGGCGAGCGTGTAGCAACAGCGCGTAATCACACCTGCACCCACCTTTTACATGCAGCTTTGCGCCGCCGTTTGGGCTCCCATGTGCACCAGGCAGGTTCTCTTGTTGGGCCAGACCGTTTGCGCTTTGACTTCTCCCATATTGCAGCCCTTAGCCCAGAAGAAATCGCCGATATTGAAGCGGATGTTAACCGCCATATACTGGCAGATTTGCCTGTCCATACAGAAGAAATGGGGCAGGAAGAAGCGGTTGCCAAAGGCGCAATGGCGCTTTTTGGGGAAAAATATGGGGATACCGTGCGTGTTGTGTGTGTGTTGCCTGGTGAAGAGCAAGACCCCGCAGAGCCTGTTTCTATGGAGCTTTGTGGTGGTACCCACCTTACCCGCACAGGTCAGGCAGGCCCCTTTGTTATTCTTTCAGAGGCGGGTATTGCAGCAGGTGTGCGCCGTATAGAGGCTTTAACCGGTCAAAATACCCTGGCCTATATGGCAGAACAGCGCAAAGAGATAAACGCCATTGCAGCCGCCTTAAAAGCGCGCCCTAGCGAGCTTACCACCCGTGTGGATGCTTTGCAAAAAGAAGTGAAATCTTTGAAAAAAGATTTGGAAAAAGCCCAAGGGCAAAAAGGCCAGTCGCAAGATATTATGGCAGGCCTTACCCAAGTGGCAGGTATACCATTTCTTAGTGTGGATATGGGTTCTATGTCTATAAAGGCCCTGCGGGAAACTATGGACAATGTGCGCTCTAAGCTGGCTTCTGGTGTGGCAGTGCTTGCCGCAGAAGATGCAGGCAAAGCCCAGCTTTTAGCCTATATTTCTAAAGACTTGCACACTAAATTTAATGCCCCTGCCCTTATTGCCCATATTGCCCCCTTTGTGGAAGGCGCGGGCGGTGGCAGGCCAGACCAGGCACAGGCTGGCGGCACAAAGCCAGAAGGTATTGCTGCGGCGTTAAAAGAAGCGCAAAACTTTGTGGAAAAAGGCTAGTGTTTACTTGCTAAAGTACACTAACAAAACCCGCAGGGTTTTGTGGCGGCACAGCCGCCGAGAGTGGGCGAAAAACCATGTTTTTCGCCCACAATTCTGCAAAAACTGAGAGCATTATTATGCTCGAAATTTTTGCAATTAGGCACTAGCGGCCAGGGCGTCTGTTCCTGCTGTAGACAAAACATTTTCGTTAATAAAAGGGATATGCTTGAAAACAGAAATTTTTCCTTGCAATTAAGAATTATTCCTGTTAATGTCTAAAGCAGATCAGCTTTCGGTCGATACGGTATATATAAGGGCTTAAGCCCGGCCGTTTTGACCTCAAAACGGACAAACAAGGAGAAATGCCATGAACATTGGTGCTACCCCTGCGGGTTTACCTGCACAAATGGCAACAAGCGCATTAAAAGGCGCTTTGGAAACCCAATCTAACCTTGCCACAAAGCTTTTAGAAAGTGGCGCGCAAATGCAGTCTGGTGGCGCGTATGCGCAATCTGCCATGGCAGAAGCCGGTAAAGGCACTCAGCTAAACAGCGTTTGCTAGTTTGTACCCCCTTTTTCCGCAAGGAAGAAGGGGGCTTTTTTTACCCATTTTTACGCATTATTTGCAGTTGCTGTGCTTACTTGCCCAAGACATTTTAAAAATACTTGTCACAGGTATGCAGCTATTCTATGTTATTTCCAAAAGGTAACTAGCTATGAATATTGGCAATACCCCTATGGAAGGTGTTACGCAGGCAGAAGATGCGCTTGGCATGTTGATACCAGTGCATAACTGGCAATAACAATATACCTTTGTGCCCCTCTTTTTTCCGCTTGGAGAAAAGAGGCTTTCATGTTTTAATACCATTACGAATACTGTGGGAGAGCAATATGTCTAAAACATCGCGTTATGATTTGGAGTTTATGAGCGCAGGGGAATCTTGGCGGCTTTTTCGCATAATGGCAGAAATGGTAGAGGGTATTGATACATTAAGCGAGTACACGCACTGCGTTTCCATTTTCGGCTCTGCCAGAACAAAGCCAGACAGCCCTATTTATAAGCAGACAGAAGAATTAGCCAATCTTCTCTCCCAGGCAGGCTATGGCATCATAACAGGTGGTGGCCCAGGCCTTATGGAGGCCGCCAATAAAGGCGCGCATGGAGCTGGCGGAGATTCCATTGGCCTGCATATTCTTTTGCCGCATGAACAGGCGCCTAATACATACCTTACCGAGCGCTGTGATTTTAAATACTTTTTTGTGCGTAAGCTTATGTTTGTAAAATATGCCCTGGCATATGTTGTTATGCCAGGGGGTATTGGCACATTAGATGAGCTTTTTGAAGCGCTTGTTTTAGTGCAAACCCAGCGTATAAAGCCATTTCCCATTATTCTGTTTGGGACAGAGTATTGGAGCGGCCTGCTTGAATGGATACGCACCCGAATGGTGGAAGGTGGGTACCTGAATGAAGATGAGCTGGACTTTCTTACAATGTGTGACTCCCCCACTGAAGTGGTGAAGATTATTAAAAAACAAGTTATTGCCTGATCATGTTGGCTCCAAGCCTGAAAAACCCTTGGGGGCCAGTGCCAGCGCCGCCTTTTGGCCACACATGGGAAGCGCTTATGCAGCAGGCCCTGCATATTGCCCAGGAAGGTGGTAAGACAGGGGAAGTGCCAGTTGGCGCGCTTTGTGTGCGTATGGAAGATGGCGTTATATTGGGGGCAGCAAGTAATGCGTCCATACGTTTGTGCGATCCAACAGCCCATGCAGAAATATTGGCTTTGCGTAAGGCTGCAAAAAAATGTGGGAATTACCGCTTGCAAGGCTGCGTGCTGGTGGTTACTTTAGAGCCATGCCCTATGTGTCTTTCTGCCATACGGGAAGCCCGGGTAGATGGCATTGTATACGCTGCAGCAGAAAAAAATACGGGTGCGCTTGGTTCTGCTATGGATGGCCTTACTCTGCCATACCAGCACCCTGCACCCTGGGTTATGGGTGGCCTTATGGCAGAACAGAGCACTGCGTTGTTACAGGCGTTTTTCCTTTCTCGCCGTTAGCTTTTTCTGCATGGAAGCTTCCTGCTTTATGGCAGGCAGTGTACCCTTACATTTAATGTTCAACGCGCATTTTGCGCATTTTATGAGGAAACACCATGGCTATTGCAAATACAGTGGATGATCTGACCATCAATTACGAAGAAGAAGGCATTTTAAGGGTAAAGGAAATTGATAAAGTTGTCCTTTCTAAAGGTGCCTGGGCCACTGTGCTTTTTCGCTACCAAGAATGGGTGGCAGATAGTGATACCTATGGCCCGGATAAATACGCTATTCGCCGTTACAAAAAAAGTGCCGGGGAATACCGCCAGCAGTCTAAATTCACTATTTCCAGTGCGGATCAGGCAAGGCGCATTGTAGATGCCCTGCAAGCATGGCTGGCAGATGTACCTGCTACACCAAGTGAGCCAGAAGCATAAGTATGCCCCATTCTTCTGAAAATCCTTGGGTTGCTGCACAGGCAAGGCAACTGGTGTTCCGTATTCTGGCTTCGTGGCACAGGCGGGGTTCTTCTTTATTACAAATAGGGCTTACGGATTTACCCGGCCCGGATGTTTTTTGGGATGCAGGCTTTGATGTTTCTGCACTTTCCCATGTTCCTGCCCAGGTGGAGCAGGCGCGTGCGCAGTATGGCCCCAGAATCGATGTGTTTTTAGGCGCGCTTGACCACGCCCCTTTTGACGATTCTGCCTTTGACTATGTGGCACTTGTGCATTGCCTGGGGCAGGTGGATAAGGCAGAGCAGGAGGCGCGCATGGCAGAAGCGTTTCGGCTGGCACGCCTTGGGGTGCTGGTTGTGGAGTGGAACAAATTTTCCCCTTCTTCCCATGCGTATCCAGAAACAAAAACCGGTCTTAGTCCTTTGCGTCTGTATATGCTGGGCAAACAACATGCCGCGTCATTATCTGCGCGGTACACGCTTAATTGTTCCCCATCCTTGTGTGTAGGTATGCAAAAAATTTTTCCACGCCGCAACCCTTGCAAAGCTGTAGGGCCACTTCCTGTAGGGGCGCGTATGTGTTTTAAATATGATACCCAAGGTTTTGCTGCTGCTCCTGTTGCTCCTGTCACCACTGTTGCACAGGGCACTGCACTTGCATCATTAGCGGATTAAGTTTTTCGCAAACTTACTACCAAGCGTATTTTTCTTTCTTTTTCAAAAGAATACTGGTTATTTCAGAAGGGCAACCAAGGCGCATTGGCACATACCCCCAAAGCCCTGTGCCTGGGCTAACATATAGCTCCATGTTATCTACACGGTAATGGCCAGCTCTGTAGCCTTCATTGATTAAGCTGATAAGAGGAAAGGCAAAAAAGTATTGCCCCCCGTGTGTATGCCCTGAAAATTGCAGCTTATAGCCAAGAGCGGCATTATCCCGTGCACCGCGCGGCTGGTGCGCCAGCAGTATGGGAAAAGCATTCTTAGGTAGTTGCTCCATCACGCCTTTTGGGTCTGGTAGCACAAAGCCGGGAAAACGCTGGGCAGTAGGGTCTGATACACCCGCTATGGCTATGGCTTGGGGGGCAGTGCCTTCTTTTTGTATATCCACCACTTGGTATTCATTCAGCAGAATATTAAGGCCCATTTCTTTCCAGTAGTCTACCCAGGTTGTAAGGCCAGAATAATATTCGTGGTTACCCACAATAATATACACGCCATATTTTGCCTGTAGCGCTTTTAATGGCTGAATTTCCGGGCCAAGACGTGGGGGCAGGCCATCTACCAGGTCCCCAGTAATAAAAATAATATCCGGGTGCAGAGCATTGGCTTTATCTACTACTTCCTGAAGCCATTCCCCGTCAAAGGTTGAGCCAATATGCAAATCACTAAGCTGCACAATGTGCAAGTCTTCCAAAGCCGCAGGTAAACCGGCAATGGGTATATTAACGGCCTTTACATCTGGTACTTTTAAGGCAGACCACATGCCAAAGCCCGCAAAAGCAAGACTGATAAGAAGCAGGGAAGCGTCAATATGCGGCAAATCCATAAAGCGCAGTATTTCCCAGGCACGGGGGGATTGGGTGAATTTGCCAATAAGCCAGGTAATACCAAGAAAAATGTCCCTTAAAAACACCAGGCTGAACAGCACCATAAATAAGGTGCTTACATACCCGCCAAGCCGTAAAAACCAAAAAGGCAGGTCTGGTGAAATAGTAATCATATACCGCATGCCAGTCATAGCCTGGGAAATAAGCACAACAAAAATAGTAAGCAATACACGCACCCAAAATGGTGCGTTAATGGCCCAAACTGTGCGGTAGCAAATATAAAGACCAAGCAGCACCATAACCGTGGTGCTGAGGGAAAAAAACATAAAATTACGGGCTACATCTGCCATAATAAATCCTTAAAGGCATAGTATACAAATCAGATCGGGAAATTTGGCAAGTTCTGGGCATAAAAAAAGCCCCCTTGCTTCAAGACTGTTTCATACATGAAAAGTGCGTGGCAACACGGGGGCAAGCATTTACAGCTAAATGAAAGAGTAAAAGTAATACGCAAGGGCTAATACGCCTTAATGTACTCGTCCAGGCTTTCTACAGTGCAGTTGCGGCTTACCCAAAAAGCCACGGCCCATACCATAAGCGCGGTGGCCTGTGTATCATCAAGACGTTTGAGTTTTGCGTCCAGGCTTGCACGGCTTGCCCCATGCTTAATATGAAGGTTGGCTCTGTCACAGGCATCGTTAACGCGCAAAATAAGATAGGAAAGGCGGGTATTTTCCGGCAGCAGGCGGATATCCTTGTGGGCTTCCACAATGGTTTTAAGCTCTGCGCCAGTAAATAATGTTTTAAGCTGGGATATAGCCCTGAAAAATGTATCCACGGCCCAAGGTAAAATAAACTCAGCCCCCGCACTCTTGGTGCGGAAATAATCTTTGAGCCATTTTTCCTGGTCATCGCTTATGCGGGCTGCAACCTGTGGCATACGGCCTTCCTTCACAAACACGAACGGTGTACAACAAGCCTTTGTTTATCCTTTTTTAAAAAAACTTTCAAGAGTTTCTCTTGAAGAAATTTAACAGAAAAAAGAAAAGGATATTTTGTCTGGTATATCGAAAGGATACTGCCCCCGTTTTACTTGCAATTTTGCCTTGAATAAAGGATTGGAGGAATTTTTTGGCAAATTATTTGTTTGTTGGCTTTTTATACCAGGCCTTCCAATGGCCCACCTTTTACCCCTAAGGCGTCAATGCGCGCTTCTATTTCTGGGTCTTCCTGCAAAACAGGCGCGTGGTGGGGTTTTATGCGGGCGTCTATAAGCATGGGGGCTTCGCAAGCCCAGTGTTTATCCACCGTGCGGGCGCGACAGCCGTATATATCGGCTGCAGGGTCTGCGCGGGTAAAGGTTACCCATAAAAAGTTATCCCAGTTTGCGGCGGCAAAACCTTTGTCATCTGCAAGTACAAGCAGAGGAAAGGCTTCCTTTTCCGGCATATTCTCCAATGCTTCTAGGAGAGGGCGCAGGTCATTCCCGCTTGGTGGCCCTTGCAGCACAAGTATGCCTTTGGCAAAATACGCAAAGGAATACCCATCTGGCAGGGCAAAGTTTTTGGGGGGGCTTACTGCCAATGTACGGCGTTGTGGGCCTGCTGCTGCCATAAGCACTTTGGAACCCTGGTTTAAGTGTATGCCAGAGTAATCCAGTGTGTCCATAGTGGTACGTGTGATAAAGTGCAAGTCTTGCGCAAAATCCATTCTCTCCAGCATATATTGGAAAAATTGGGGGATATTATGCGTAGAAAGCCCGTCTTCATAAGGCGCAATAAGCACAAATTTGGAAAGCGATGTCTGGGTAGAGCCTAAAAGCAAAAGCCCAAGTGTAAGCAATTCTTGCGGCCTTTTTTGGGGGGCAAAGGGGGTATAACGCTCACTGCCAAGGGCCAGCAAAAGCGGGTGTACGCCTGAGGCATCTACCGCGTGTACCTCATGTATGCCCGGGAACATGCGGGAAAGTAAGGGAGCCGTTATTTCGTGTATAATTTCCCCAAACATGGTGTCTTCCTGCGGGGGGCGGCCTACGCTTGTAAAAGGCCATATAGCGCCATTGCGGTAATGCACGCTTTCTACCTGTAGTACGGGGAAGTCGTGCGCAAGGCTGTAATAGCCAAGGTGGTCGCCAAAAGGCCCTTCTGGCTTGGTATAGGGCGCAATATAGCCGCTTATGCAAAAGTCTGCTTCTGCTAAATAGGGCAGGGGGAAGCTGCTGCTTTTTGCCATAGGTATGCGAAAATTGGCCAGCATACCCGCAAAAAGAATTTCCGGTATATTTTCCGGGCTGGGCAATATAGCGGCAAGTGTCATGGCGGGCGGGCCACCCACAAAAATATTCACAGGTAAGCGCGCACCCTTTTGCAAAGCCGCAGCATGGTGATAGCCTATGCCGCGGTGTATCTGGTAGTGCATACCCACTTCTTCTGTGGTATACGCATTTCCCCCAAGCTGCACCCTGTACATGCCAAGGTTAGAGGCAAAAAAACCGGGTTTATCCGGAGATTCCGTATACACTTGCGGCAATGTGATAAATGGGCCGCCATCTTGCGGCCAAGAGGTAAGCGCGGGTAAGTCTGCAACATCGCAAGTATTATCAAAAATAGCCGCCTGGCCTTGTGTATGTTTTTTGCGTGGCAGTGCGTGCCATAGCATACGCGGCAAAAAGGCGTATTCCAAAGGGTGCTTTAATGCCAAAAACGGGTCAGCAGAAAGTGCAAACAGCTTTTCTATGCGCGGCAAAGTATCCCGAAAAATATAGCGTATGCGTTCCCTTGTGCCAAAAATATTGGCCAGCATGGGAAAGTTTGTGCCTTTTACGCGGGTAAACAAAAGGGCAGGGGCATCTTTTTTCAGTGCGCGGCGCTGTATGGCGGCCAGCTCTAAATAGGGGTCTACAGGGTGCTGTATGCGGATAAGACGCCCTGTTTTTTCTAAATCATCCACGCAGGCTTGCAGGGTTTTGTACATGCCTTACTCCACACACGGCAATAAAGGGCGCTTGCCATCCATATATTCCAAAAAGTGCTCTATAGCCAGGTTGTGGTCAAAGCAAAGCTTGAGGCCATGCAATTCTTCCCTGGTATAATACCGCGCCTTAGCCGCATCGTCCCCTGCGCA
>CAZPTC010000031.1:0-14396 GCA_964589455.1 uncultured Desulfovibrionaceae bacterium
AAGGGTGAAGAAAGTTTTTGTGCACAGCAAGCCATGATGGATATTCGTTACCCCTTAGGCCGCAGAAGGAAAAAGTAATGTCGGGAAATGTCACCCCGTCTATGCTTAACAAAGTGCTGGAGCATGGAAAGCATGTAGAAAAACTTGCTGGGGCACTTTTTACAAGTCTGTCTCCTCTGCACGGGCTGGGTGCTTTTTGGGAATCTGTTTTATGCCAGGCTGCCTTGTACCATGATATTGGCTGGCTTCAAGGTGAAGAAGGGCACCATAAAAGCAGTGGCAAACTTTTGCGTGCTACGTGTGTGCCCCTTGCCGCGGAAGTGCAAAGACCTTTTGTGGCCTTAGTGGCGCGCTACCATAAAGGCGCATTGCCTTGCGTGCGCCACAAGCGTTTTGCAGCGCTTACTGCGCAGGCGCAAAATGCGGTTTTTGCGCTTTGCGCCATTTTACGCCTTGCGGATGCACTGGATTTTACGCATACTGCCTGCGTAAGCGGGGTACAGGCAGAAAATGTGCTGTGTGATGCAAAGACCCCCATCCTGCTTTTACTCACTTGCGCACAGGCGGATACACGGGTATGCTGCCAGGCGGAAATAGAGCGGGTGAAGGAAAAATCAGACGCTTTTTCCGCGTATTATAAAAGGAGTCTTGTGTGCCAAATACAGAAGTAGAGCAAAACACTGCCACTGTTCCAGAAAAAGATAAAGTGCTGGCTATCATAGACTTAGGCAGTAATTCTGCCAGACTTTTGCTTGTGCGCATAATGCCTAATGGTGCCACAACCGTGCTTAACAGGGTAAAACACATGGTGCGTCTGGGGGAAAATGCCTTCCAGAAAAAGCTGCTGCAAGACGTAGCCATGAATAGAACTATGCAGGTGCTTAAAGCCTTTGCTGCCATGTGCAAAACCTACAGGGTAGATGAGTGCATTGCCATAGCCACTGCCGCTGTGCGCGATGCCCGGAATGGCAAAGATTTTATCCAAAAAGTACGCCTGAAAACTGGTCTCACTTTTACCGTTATTTCTGGCAGTGAAGAAGCCCGCCTTGTGTATCTTGGGGTTTCAAGCGGTTTGCCCTATACGCGCATGTTACGCCTTTTTATTGATATTGGCGGAGGCAGCACAGAGCTTGCGGTTGCAAACAGCGCGGAACATAAAAATCTGGATTCGCTTAAACTTGGCTGCGTGCGCCTTACTAACCAGTTTTTGGGCGAAGAAAGCGGGCCAGTCAGTGCCGCGCAATTTGCAGAAATGCAGGCTTATGTACGGCGTACGGCCTCGCACGAGTTTGCGCGTGTAAGCGCCCTTGCCCCGCAGGAGGTTTTTGCAAGCTCTGGCACTGCCCAAACCCTACAGGCTCTTACATGGCGGCATGACCATAATAATGTGCCCCCAAGTGCGGAAAATGATGTGCTGGAAACCGCTGCTTTGCGCCGCTTTAGCCAGCATTTATGCACACTTTCTTTTGAAGAGCGCAGGGCTTTGCCCAATGTGCGGGCCAGACGTGCAGATGTTTTGGTGGCAGGCGCGGCTATACTGCTTACTATTTTGGAAGAATTGGGCTTAGAAAAACTACGTATCACCAACCGCAATTTGCAGGACGGCATTTTGGTAGACTACCTGAGCAAGCGCAAAGGTGATACAAGCGAAGCTTCTGTTATCCATGTGCGCGAACACAGTATACGCCAGCTTGCCTTACGTTGTGGGGTAGAAGAAAACCATGCCCAGCATATTGTGCGACTTACCCTGCACATGCACGATTCTGCCGTTGATGCAGGGCTTATTGCGTTAAACCATACAGAGCGCGAATTACTCTCGTATTCCGCATTTTTACATGATATTGGAATATTTATTGCATTTTCTCATCACTCCAACCATAGTTATTACCTCATACGGAATACAGAGCTTTTGGGTTTTACAGAAAATGAAATAGAATTTATGGCGCTTTTAGCTCTTACCCACAATAAGCCCATTTCTAAAAAAACAAAACAAATGGAAAACTTGAGTGAAGATATGCGCAAACGTATGCGCATACTTTCACTTTTTCTTGCACTTGCAGAAAATATGGACCGTTTACATTGCCAGCATATTACAGATGCAGAGTTTAATATGCAGGGGAGCATTTGTACACTCTATGTGCATAGTGACAGCGAAAGCCCGGTGGAAAAAGAAGCGGTTTTAGAAATGGAAAAAGATTTGAAGAAAATTTTTGCCTTGCCCATACGCATTGAGTTTGTAAAACTTAAATAATCGCTACATATGCTTTTTAGGGTACATACGGGCTATGGTAAACAAAAACTGGCCTTGACAAAAGCAAAAAAAACGTGGAACCTGTACCAGAACGCACTGTGGAACCAGGTTGGTGTGCTACACAAATAACCATTAACCCCGGAGGAAGCCTATGATAACTCTTGTTGCCAGAAATACCGTTAAACCGGAACATCTGGAAGAGTTTAAGCAGTTGGTTAAAGGCCTTATTGAGGCCAGCCAAAAAGAAGCAGGTTGCATTGAATACAACCTGTATATGGATAAAGCTAACCCCAATGTGTTAACATTTATTGAAAAATGGGCGGATAAACCCGCCGTGGATGCACACAGCGCTTCCCCCCACTTTACCTCCACCTTCCCCAAGCTTAAAGAATTGTGTGAAGCCTCTGATATTACAGTGTACTTGCCCGCCCTCTAAATCTTTTTAGAGCATTTTTGTTATGAAAAAACAGCAAGCCCCCGTTTTCCCTGGGGCTTGCTGCATTTAATACATAGCGCTATGCAGGGCTTAGCTGCACATAAAGTTTTCTGACTTAAAGTTGCTGTAATAGCGGCCTTTTTCGGCAGTAAAGCGCAATACGCAGTAATCTGGGTCTGTAACACCTTGCGGGTAATACATGGTATCCCCATCCTGCCAAATCATTTCTTTATATTCTGCTGTTTCTAAAACTTCCATTGTGCCATGAAGCATTGCCCCGCGGAAAAAGCGCTTATCGTACACATATACACACGCTTTGGGGTTTACACGAAACTGCTCCACACGCTCTGAAGATGTGTTTGTGGTAAAATAAAAAACCTTTATCCCTTCCCTTTTGCGTGGGGCCAGCATGGCTTTAACACAGGGAAAGCCCACTTCATCAACAGAACCAAGAAAAGCGACGCTTTGCTTGTCAAAAAGGTTGCCAACAGTGCTTGCCGGGTCACGCATGGGGTAACTCTTTCAATATGTTATGGTTTAATATAGGCATAGCCTTGCTTTTGCAAATGCACAAGTTCCACTATGCCAGCAGGCACAACTCTTGTGCCTGACCAAAGGTTTTCCGCAGGGACATGGAATTTTTCCAAGGCATTTTTGCAAAGGCGTATGGAAAGGCCAAGAGCCATAAGCTCTTGGGCTTTTTCCCTTAATGGGCCTTCTTGCTGACAAAACAAGGTAACTGCTGGGCCATTGGCTACAAGCACCATATCAAATTGCTCATTTGGCAGGGCTTTTTTATAGTTAAGGGCATTGGTAAACGCCAGAGTAAGCACACTTTCTTCTGCCTGATCCACATGGAATACAAGATTATAATCCATTTCACGCCTCACTTTTTGCGTTTGCGGGGCAAACGGTTTGAGAAAGTTGTTGTTGCTTCTGCTCTAAGGCCAAGCAAAATATCGCTTTCTTTTACAGCAAATAAGGCAAAAGCGACAAGCAGGGGGCCTGCCACAAGGCCAATAGGCCCAAAAACGACCATGCCGCACATAATGGAAAGCAAAAGTACAAACATGGACGCTTCAATACCGGTTTTAAGGAAATACGGGCGAATAAGATTATCAGAGCCGGAAACCAGTATAAGGCACCATAGCGCAAGGCCTATGGCAGCGCCAAGGGAACCATTAAACCAAAGCATAAGAGACATGGGCACCCATACCAGCGCTGTACCAAAAACAGGTACAACTGCCACCAAGGTGGCCAAAAGTCCCCAGAAAGCAGGGTCTTTAACCCCAGTAATGGCCATGCCAATACCGCACAATACACCCTGTATTATAGACACAAAAACAATACCAATAAACACGGCTTTAATGGCGTGGCGCAAGGCTTCCAGAAGACGATGCATAGTATCTTCCGGCAGGTTAAGTATACGCTGGGCTATTTTACGTATTGTGGGTGCGTAAATTGCAAACAGTATGGTAAGTATGACGAAAAGCGCAAGAAGCCACAGAGCAGAAAGGGCACTGCCTGCAAAGCCAATACTGCCGGAAACAAGTGACTTTGTAAGGGAGTTAAAGATATTGCTAAGGCTGTTGGTAAGTTCTACCAATGCGTCGTTAAGGCCTGGTATGCCCATGAGCCATTGGTGTATGGAGTCTATACGAGCAGCAAATTCTGGCGAAAGTTCCCAACCTGAAGCACGCCACGAATTAAGTGCCTGTAAACCTGTAATAGCTTGCGGCACAACAAGGCTGGTAAGAATTGCAAAAGGGGTAATAACCATAACGACAATACTGGTAGAGTAACAGCTTACTGCCAGCACAGGCCGCATGCGTGCGCGGAAAAAGCGGTACAGCGGCAAAGAAAGAATGGCGCAGCAGGCCGCCATAAATGTAGTACCCGCATAAGGAGAAAGCAGGATAAACCAAGCCAGAACTGCGCCTAAGGCAAATATGCGTGGTAGCATTATTCCCCGTCTTCCTGGTTTTGCATGGTGTGAAAAAAGTCTGCCCTTTCTTTTGTGGCTTCAGCAGCCCAGGCAGTGGCATTGACAATACCTATAGAGCCAAACCATTGGTCTGCCATAAGTTGCACCGTGGCATCGCGGTACTGTATCCAGGCGTTTTGGGCATCTTTTGCTTTTTGGGCTACATCAGCAGGCAGGTCTTTAATAAAGCTTTTGTACTCTGCATTCAGTCTGGCGTCTTCTTGCTTTAAAAAGGCTTCGACACAAAGATTCATATCGACTGTGGTCATGGCTTTGTCCATACAGGCATCATACGCATTAGACGCATCATTGGCAAAACTGGCAGAGGGTAAAGCCAGAAGACAACATAAAGCAGCGGAGAAAAGAAAATTTTTTTTCATAGATTTCTCGTGGGTAAAAAGTCTTGTTCTTGCGCAAGCGACTTGCAGCATTGTGAGAGTGAAGGTATGTATGCCCTGTATTTTTACTCCCATGCGGTGAAGTCGGCCGATTGTGTATGCTCTCTCTTGCCTGATAATCAGCGCCCTGTAAGAAGGTTCATATCTGCTGGCGCTGTGGCAGATACACGGTGTTGTATAGCAGCAGACTGCCCGGCTGGTAAGTTCAGTAACCAGAAGAGGGTATTTTCTTCCTTTTCAAAAGGGGGGGTGGAGTTAAGGGTAAGCTTAATGCGCTCATCCCTGGACTCTGGCAAAGCATCCTCTACACGCACAGATATGGGGAAAGAATGGGTGTTGTCAATGGTTATGGCATACTCCCAAGTGTAAGACTGCACTTTATCAAAAATACCGCTTTGCCCGCTTTGGGCTACAGGCATGGTATAGCGGGAGGTAATGGCCGGGTCACGGCCAAAGAAAAGCGGTTTATTTTGTATACCCGCTACATCCATATACGCTTTGCCCGTAGGCTCATTTTCCAGAAAAAACTCTGCCTGACCAGCAGGGTAGCTGGCGGGTGCTTTTTCTAACCTGGCAGAAAGATACACAGAAGAGCTAAGTAAGGGGCGTGATATATATACAAAACTTGCCCCAATATTTTCTTCTGCAAGGAAAAGGCGGCTTTCTGGGCCAGAAGGAATGCTGGCATTTTGCACCTTCCAGGTAGAAACGCCTTTACCTTCATCATACTGAGGCGGGGCAAGTGCTGCGCCTGCAAAAGAAGCTTCCTGCATTTGCTCATCCATAGCCATGTTTTTGGCGGCAGACATACGGGGGCTTGGCTGCATAGGAGCAGGCACTTGCTCTGGCATGGGCATAATATACCACGGCAGAATAGCCCTTGGGGAAGGAGATGCCGATAAATTGGCGGTGCTGAGTGTAAGGGGCACATTTTGCCAATCGTGCCCACTTTGCTGGTACAATATGGCATCTACCCTGATATGCACATTTTTGCTCTCAGGCATGGCTGAAAAGGAAAAATACGGAGACCAGCCTGCCTGCTGTACTGAATAGGCATAGCCAAGGTTAACATTCCCTGTTTTTTCTGCCATAACTTCCAGCACAAGCTCAGGCGCCAAGGTGGGCAGGCCGCCAGCACTTTGAATTTGCTGCTCTAAAGCCGCAATGGTTTTTTCCTGCTTTTGCAGGTCGCTTGCTGCCTTTGCCTGCTGGGCAACTAAGCTTTCTAATTGGGTAAACACATTGGCGGCAGCTTTATCCAGTGTGGCAAGTTCTTTCAGTGTACTTTGCAGATTTTCTGGCTTTAAGGCCATCCAAAACTCTATTTGAGACTGGCGCGCCTGCATGCTTGCCTGCATTAGCTGGTATTTTGCCTTTTCTTCTTCAAGCTGGGCATTTAAAACCGCTAAAGCCTGGGGCACAGGGGCAGCCGCTTGTTGTAAGCGCATAGAAAGAATTGCCGCACCAGAGTTTTCTGCAGGCCAGGCATGGAGACTTTGGGTATCAATACCGGCTGGCAAGGAGATGCGCACAAGCGAAGGACTTTGACTTGCAGTAACGGATATTTCTTCTGTTACCCGCGCCCCTTGGGGGTATACCGTAATATGAACAGGCTTTGCATAGGCCTGGGAAACTGCGCAGAGCACAGCGCAGCTAAAAGCAAAAAGAGAAAGCTTTTTCATAGGATGGCTTTGTCAAATTTTGACGTGAAGAAGGTTCCCTACAAGGGGGTTGTCGCTGGAGGGCGCGCTGGGCTCTTCCTTTTTTTCCTTTTGCTGGAAAAGGAAGGCATTAGAATGGCCCTCTTCCTTTGGTTCATCGTCCACACCGGAAGAGCCTTGGCTTTCTTCTGGCTTTTGGACTTCACGGGCTTCTTGCCGGAGCATTTCCTGGGTCACATTTTTTGCGGCAGCCTGTGCCATTTCTGGCATGTGGCTGGCATCAGAGGCCACTTTTGCAACAGCAATCTGCTGGGCAAAAAGAAGAGGAATGGGGGATGCTTCTGCCATTATTGCACCATAACCGAGTTAAAATACAGGTTATTAAGGCTCCCTTTTATGGTATCCTTTTGCAGTGCTGTAACAAGCTCTTCCCGGATAGTGGGAAGGTTTTTTGCATCAATAAGATAGCCATAGGGGCGGTTAATAAGGTAGTAATAAATGGTATCGCGTACTTTTATGGTTTGCTGGGTAATTTCCTGGTAGGCTGTATCGTCATAGGTAGAAAGCACAAACGTGAATTTGGCAAAACGGGATTTTCCGCTTTCATCTTTTATGGGTACCCAAAAAGGCTCCAGCTCCACAATTTTTTCTACTGGGGATGCCGTAATAGTAGAGTCTGGCTGTGTGGAAGGCACCACAATAACAATAGGTTCCAAGCCTGTTGGTTCTGGCTCAGGGGCAAGAAAAAAGTAATACACAAGGCCGGCAGTCACAATAAGCGCAAGCACAATGCCCAGAATAATAAAAAGTTTTTTGCGGGATTTTTTCGGGGCTTCTTCTACCTCAGCTTCTTCCTTAACGGCTGGTGCTGGCACATCATCCGGCAGTTCCATAAGGAAGGGGGCATCGTCAATATCCAATTGAACTTTTTGGCTTGCAAGGGACTCAAAGGCCCCAGGCATAAGGGTACCCTCGTCTGGTTTTGCTTTTTCAGCGAGGGGGTTTTGGGCCATATTGTATTCCTTATAGTATACAGGGAAGGGGAAACCCCATGTATAGGATTTCCCCTTGTGCCAGAAAATTTTCTGTGTACGCCTTACATTTGTTCGGCAAAAAGGCCACGCAGCTTATGTAGCTTGGGCTTTTCCATACAAATGTGTGCCGGGCAAATAGTACATAAAATTAGCTTAGGGGAAAATTTTGTCAATTTTCTGCTTCATGGTTTCCGCAGTAAATGGCTTTACAATATAGTTAGAAACCTTGGCTTGGGCCGCTTCTATGATATTTTCCTGCTGGGCTTCTGCGGTAACCATAAGAAATGGCAAATGCGCAAATTCCTCACTGGCGCGCACTTTGCGCAAAAGTTCAATACCAGTCATCTGTGGCATATTCCAGTCAGAAATGACAAATTGTATATGGTCACTGTTTAATACATCCCACGCAGTAGTGCCATCATCTGCTTCTACAACATTGTTAAAGCCAAGCTGACGCAAAATATTTTTAATAATACGGCGCATGGTGGAAAAGTCGTCCACTACAAGTACACGCATATTTGGATCATAAGGCATAAAAACGCGCCCTCCGTTTGTCTTTTCTATCTTTTTGTTTATTCCATTTCGCCTGATTCGCCATATTTCTCATGGAATTCGCGTCTCAGTCGTGTGAGCGCCTGTGTGTGCAACTGGGAAACGCGGCCTTCTGTGATGCCCATAATATCTGCTGTTTCCCGCATATTCAGTTCATCGCTGTAATAGAGTGACAATACCAGTTTTTCTCTTGGTGTCAATGTATCAATAAGTGCCGCCACACGATCTACCATTTCTGTCAGTGCGGTATTCTTGTAAGGCTCGCCTTCTGGGGTTCCATCGCCTGCAAGAGAGTCCTGTATGGCGTCCAAAGAAATGCAAAGCTGATTTTGCAGTGCTTCCAAGCCCTGGCTGATTTCTTTTTCTGGCAGCCCAGTATGTTCTTTCAGCTCCTCTAATGTAGGGGGACGGCCTTTTTCATGCTCAATTTGCCATACGGCCTGATCCAACTGACGCACACGCTGCCTAAGGCTGCGCGGAAACCAGTCCAAGCGGCGCAGTTCATCCAGCATGGCCCCGCGTATGCGGTTTTCTGCATACGTTTCAAAGCGGATATGTAAACTGGCCTGAAACTTACCCAAGGCTTCTAAAAGCCCTAAGGTGCCTGCGCTTATAAGCTCTGTAAGTTCAATATTTTTAGGTAATTTTACTTTTAAGCGCAAAGCCAGAAAACGTATTTTGGGGGCATAGTGGCGCACAATACGCTCTTTATCATACTGGGGAAATTCTTCCCATGTAAGTTCCCCAGCTTCCATACGTTCCCAAGGGGTTGGGCCTTTGTCATGCGAATGGCGCTCTTGTGTGGTAAAGTCATAAGCTTGGGAACTTAGGCTTGTGCTTGCGGGGGCAGTATAGTTTTCTTCATCCCCGTACAGGGTATCCGGAGGGGTATCGTCTGGTATATAGCCAGAGGATACATCCAGCATAAAATCCTGCCCGGATAAAGCTTCTGCATCTTCGTCCAAGGTATCTTCTTCCCAATTTTCCTCTTCGTCCTTTTCCTCAAGCGCGGTGTCTGTCTTATGAGGCGCAACTGTAGAACCCTGCGTACTTTTTGGGCTTGCAGAAGTCTTATTCCCATTTTTGGGTGCTTTCTCTTTACTGTCTAAAGAGGAGCTTTTTCCAGAAAAACTTGATATTCCCATCGAGTTCCACAGGTATTTCCCAAGATTGGATGTTACGCGCCAACTTTACCAGTGCCTGGCTGGCGCTGGACTGCGGGCTGGAAATAAGAAAAGGCTTTTGCGCTACAACTGCTTTGCGAACAGCAGGGTCGCGCGGGATAGCACCTAAGTAGTCTAATGAAATGCCACTGAGAAAATGGTCGCACGCGGCGTAAAGGCGGGAAAAAACTTCCTTAGCGCTTTTTTCGTCTTCTGCCATATTGACCAAGATTTTATAATGTTCCACTCCGTGCTGGGATTTAAGTACTTTAATAAGTGCGTACGCATCTGTCAAGGACGTAGGTTCCATGGTGAGTACAATAATACGTTCTTGCGCCGCAATATTAAAATACATAACATTATCGTGTATACCAGCGCCTGTGTCTACAAGTAAATAGTCAATGCTTTCATCTAATTCGTCTACAGCTTCTAAGAGCTCCAGCTTTTGGCCAGTTGAGAGTTCCAGCATTTCTTCCACCCCGCTTGAAGCAGGCAGTATGCTAAAGCCATACGGGGTTTTATACAAAATTTCCGCAAGAGTAGCCCCTTCATGGAAAAGGTGGAATAAATTGCGTTCCGGCGTCAGGCCAAGTACCACATCTACATTGGCAAGGCCAAGGTCTGCGTCTAAAAGCACCACACGTTTGCCTGCCTGTGCAAGTGCTGCTGCCAGGTTGACGGATATATTGGTTTTTCCTACTCCGCCTTTACCAGAGGTAAGAGAAAGCACAAGTGGGGTACGCATACAGGCTCCTTGGGCTATTGCCCATTCGTAGCATCAAATGGTTTGGGAAGTTCATGTTTAAGCAGAAGCCGCCATACCTGCTGGTCTTCACATGGACTAAAGGAGTGGCTGAGTTCCGGGCTGAAAGAAAACGCGCTTATGGGTATATTGTAACGTACAGCTATGTTTACCATGTTGCCGTATAACAGGCTTTCGTCCAGCTTTGTCCATATAAGCGAAGTAGGCAGGCCAATTTGGCTGCTTTGTATAATATGCCCTAAAAACGCCGCGTCTGTTTGGGGAGAAAGTGTAAGGGAAAGTGCTGCCCCAGCTTTGCGCAAATAATCTATAATACCAAGGCCCGCCATTTTTGCTTCTACATTTTCACCTCTGCCTAAGGCCTGGGTGTCTATAAACACCAAATCCATTTCTTTACACGCGCGCAATGCTGCCCGCATAGTGGCGGCATCTGGTGTTTCAAAATATGCACAATCTGCCAGTTCTGCCCAGTATTTCAGTACAAGCCTGCCATTGCCCCTTGCGCTGTCTGCATTTAAATACGCAATTTTTGCATGGGATTTGTACATACGTGCAAGGCGCCCCATGCGCAGAGCAACCGTTGTTTTGCCACTGCCAAATGGGCCACTGAGTATATGGAATCTATGGCGGAAAGGCTCAAATTTTACTACAGGTACAAGCTCTGCCAATGCCCCTAGCATGGACATTGTGGGCGGGCTTTTAACAAGTGCATCAAATAAGTCCAGCGTAACATCATTTTCCACGCCTTCCTGCTGCAAATGCTCTAAAGCAAGACGCTGGTGCGGCGTAAGACGTTCCCACGCTATGGCTGGCTGCATAAGGGAATATAAATGGCCTTTAATATGGCTCCATTCTCTGTGCCAGTTTTCCCAGGCAGGGGGCGGGCCTATAAGCCTTTCTGCGCCATGCTTTTCTTCCGCATAAGCAAAGTCTGCTGATGCTTGCTGAGCAGCATGCCCAGCCTGAGCGGCTACCCTTGTATACGCTTTGCTTGCGCTGCCAGCCATACCCGCATGAAGAAGCGAAGCAGGGTTTTCTGGTTTGCGGTCTAAGCCTGCGGTTATTTCAAAAATGCGTTCCCCATTTGCCCCTGTAAGTTCCCTGCTGCCCAAGATAACAGCGTCAGGCCCCAGATCTGCCTTGACCTGTGCCAGAACATCCTGCGAATGGGAACCTGTGTAGGTTTTTACATGCATAAGGGGCCTTTAGGAAAAGTTTATCCGCAACAATGTACGCGCAAAACCTTTGTTTCGTCAAGCTTTGCTGTGAAGTGGAGTTTTTGGGGGAATCCCCACCTTCTCCAAAAGCTTCAGTTGTATGCTGTTTTTCCTGCGCGTGTTAGCATACACGCTACTGTTTACCCAAAATAGGGAGGTTGAGTTTTTTCTTTTCTGCCAGTAGGATGCCAAGCAGGAGATTTACCACTATGAAAAAACTGCTTTTTTCCTTTGTGTTTTTGTATTTTTCTGCCCTTCTGCCTGTGCAGGCGTGGGCTGTGTTGCATGAATTTCCGGCATTTAAGCTGGAAATTCCAGATCCATATAGTTTTAAAGTTGAAGATGCCGGTGAAGCGGGGTACTCCGTTGCTATTACAAGTCAGGATGCTGACAGAGTGGTCCTGCTTATTTATGGGCCCATTACAGGTTCTTTAGCGGATATTGCCGCTATGTGGAAAGAGGCTTTTCCAGCGGAATTTGTGCAGACAGATGCCAAAACCTACACCATGCGCTTTTTGAATAATGATGTGCCAAGCTCTGGCAGCCTTGTTGACCGTGGGAATGGGCATTATTTTCTGACTGTTTTTGGGGGCAAAGACCCTGTGCTTGAGAACATTGTCAAAACTATGACGTGGAAGTAAGCGCTTTTTTTTCATTCTATTCTTCCCTCCTTTTCCCCTCCAGTTATTCCATGCCCACATTGCCAACAGACAGAAGGCGGATGTCTGGCGGTATTTCTGCCTGCGAAATAACAGGCACATTGGGCAAAAAGCGCGAAACAAGCTGTGCCAGATGCGGACGTGCCATAGGTGTTGTAAGCAATACGGGCTGGCCGTCTGTCATAAGGGGTTTATCAAACACCGTGTTGATATTATTGATAAGGTGCTGGGCAGAAAGCGGGTTAAGGGAGAGGTAAGAACCGCCATCGCTTTGACGTATGGCTTCTTGGATTGTGCGGTCAGCAGCCGGGTCCAGTGTGATGATAGGCAGGGTGCCTTCACCATCCAAGAAGGGTTTGACAATACTGCGAGAGAGTTTTTCGCGTACATATTCTGTAAGGATTTCAGGGCTCTTTGTTTGGTTGCCATAGTCTGCCAGTGTTTCCACAATGGTGAGCATGTCGCGTATGGTGACATTTTCATGCACAAGGTTTTGCAGCACTTTTTGCACAGTACCAAGGGGCAGAGTGCCTGGCACCAGGTCATCCACCGCGCGGGGAGAATGCTTGGCAAGAGTATCTAACAGGGCTTGCACTTCCTGACGCCCAAGGAAATCGCCAAGGTGCTTGCGGAACACTTCTGTAAGGTGCGTGGCAATTACAGTAGAAGGGTCTACAACTGTATAGCCGGAAAGTTGGGCATTTTCTTTTTGATTGTCTGGTATCCACAGAGCTGGCAGGTTAAAGGCAGGTTCGCGTGTTTCTATACCCTCAATTTGGGAAGAAACATTGCCTGGGTCCATAGCCAGATAATGGTCTACCAATATTTCTGCACTGGCCACCTGGTTGCCTTTGATAAGCAGAGAGTATTGGCCGGGGCGTAATTGCAAATTGTCCCTAAGGTGCAAGGCAGGCAGCACCACACCCATATCCAGCGCAAATTGGCGGCGTATGGAGCGTATGCGGGAAAGCAGGTTGCCGTTTTGTTCTTCATCCACCAGCGGGATAAGACCATAGCCCACTTCCAGTTCCAAGGTATCCAGCGGTAAGAGGCTTTGCACTTCTTCCGGTGTATCTGCACTTTTGCCATCGGATGCCTTTGTGGGGCTCTTGGGGCCTTTGGGGGCAGCGTCTGCACTGTCAGAACCTATTCTGCGGCTAAGAATAAAAAGGCCAGCGGAGAAAATCCAAAAAGGTATGGTGGGCAGGCCAGGCACAAGACCAATAACAAATAAGGTACCAGATGCCACTTTAAGCACTTGGGAATTATAGGTAAGCTGGGTCATAAATTCTTCGCCCATTTTGGCTTCAGCAGCCGCACGGGAAACTATCATACCAGCAGAAACAGAAATAATAATGGAAGGTATGGTAGCAACCAAACCATCACCAATAGTCAGCAGGGAAAAAGTGGTAAGCGCCTGGCCCCAGTCCATACCTTTTTGCAGCACACCAATAAGTATGCCGCCTACAAGGTTAATAACCGTGATAATAAGACCGGCTGTTACGTCCCCTTGCACAAACTTGCCCGCACCGTCCATTGCGCCGTAAAAGTCCGCTTCACGCCGCATATTATTACGGCGCTTTGTGGCTTCTGCTTCATCAATAAGACCGGCATTCAAGTCCGCTTCAATAGCCATTTGCTTACCCGGCATAGCGTCCAAAGTAAAACGTGCCGCAACTTCTGCAATACGTGTTGTACCTTGGGTGATGACCATTTTGTTCAGGATAAACAAAATCATAAAAATAACGCCGCCCACTATGTACGAACCACCCACAACAAACTCTGCAAATGAACGGATAACCTCACCCGCCGCATTGGGGCCTTGGTCACCATTAAGCAGAATAAGCCGTGTAGAGGCTACGTTAAGCGCAAGACGTAATAGCGTAGTAACAAGCAAAAGAGTAGGGAATACAGAAAATTCCAGCGGGCTTTTTATAAACATGGACGTTAGCAGCACAAGCAATGACAGCGAAATGCTGAAACTGAGCATAATGTCTATAAAAAACGTAGGCATGGGTATGAGCATGACCATCAAAATGACGACCACACCCACGCCCATCATTGCATCGCCTCTGGCGTTGGAAGCTGTGGGTGTTAGGGAAGCGCTTGTTGCCATATTTTTCGCTCCTGCTGGAGTGTTGGGTTTTTGACATAAAAAAGATAAATAAAATCATGTGAATATTTTTATTTTTCTTTTCTCTGCCTCTATCTAGCAAAAACCGTGCCGTGGGGGGGGGGGGGGGGGGGGGGGGGGGGGGGGGGGGGGGGGGGGGGGGGG
>CAZPTC010000032.1:0-14345 GCA_964589455.1 uncultured Desulfovibrionaceae bacterium
TGCACCATGAAATATAACGCAAAATTTATGGAAGATGATGCCGGTCTGCCCGGTTTTACGCGCTTGCACCCGCTTATGGCGCAGTTACGCGGGGCAGGGCATTATACCCAGGGCGCTTTGCAGGTAATTTGGGAGCTGGAACAACTTTTGTGCGAAATTTGCGGGATGCATGCTTTTACTTTGCACCCAATGGCAGGTGCGCACGGGGAATTTTCGGGGGCCATGCTTATAGCGGCCTACCATAAACATAAAGGGAATAAAAAGAGCAAGGTAATATGCCCGGACTCTGCGCATGGCACTAACCCGGCTTCTGCTGCTCTGGCAGGCTTTGATGTGGTGAATATTCCCTCTACAGATGGTATTGTAAGCCCAGAAGCCTTGAAGGCGGCACTTGTGGAGCATAAGGGAGATGTGGCGGCGCTTATGATGACCTGCCCTAATACCCTTGGGCTTTTTGAGCGCCATTTGCCGGAAATTGTGGCAATTTTGCGGGAAGAAGACGCGCTTTTGTATTACGATGGCGCGAATATGAACGCTATTTTGGGCAAAATGCGTGTGGGCGATGTGGGTTTTGATGTGGTACACTTAAACCTGCATAAAACCTTTGGCACGCCGCATGGTGGCGGTGGGCCAGGCGCTGGGCCTGTGGGTGTAAGTGCGCGCTTGGAACCCTTTTTGCCAATTTCGCGTGTGGAAAAACAGCAGGACGGTACCTTTTTCCTCAATTACGATAAGCCGCTTTCTATAGGCTATGTGGCGCCTTTTTATGGTAATTTTGGGGTGCTTGTAAAGGCGTATTCATACATTTTACGTCTTGGGGCAGAAGGGCTAACCCGCGCATCTGAATACGCGGTGCTTAACGCCAATTATTTGCACACCAAGCTTGCGCCTTTGTTTGATATGCCCTACACGCGCCTTTGCATGCACGAATTTGTGGTTTCCGTACCGCAGGATGAACGGCATTTGCACGCGCAGGATGTGGCAAAAGCCATGCTGGATGGCGGGGTGCATGCGCCCACGGTTTCTTTTCCGCTTATTGTGCCAGAATGCCTTATGTTTGAGCCCACAGAAACGGAAAATTTACAGACATTAGATGGCCTTATTGCCCTGCTTGGCCATATTATGGATGCAAAAAATCCTGAAGACCCATGCCATGCGCCCTACCATACGCCTATACGCCGCCTGGATGAAACGGCGGCTGCAAGAACTATGGTGCTGAAGGAATAGGAAGATGCAGCCTAGGGGGGCTGCGCTTCTCTTGTACTTGCCAGTTGATGGGACATGCGAAAATACTATTGAAGGCTAACACGCAGTTATTCTTATGGAGCTTGTGGAAATACCTTTAGGGCAGCGCAGCGCGTGGCTACAGCCGCTTACAGAACTTTGGGAAGCTTCCGTACGCGCAAGCCACCACTTTTTGCCAGAAGAGGAAGTGGAAACATTAGCTCCTTTTGTAGGCAATGTGCTGGATGAAATAGCCATATTAGTGCTTGCTGTGGAAAATGGCCAGGCCTTAGGCTTTTTGGGAGTACAGGGCGAAAAAGCAGAAATGCTTTTTCTGCACCCGCTTGCCTGCGGTAAAGGCCTTGGTAAAGCCCTTTTGCTGCACGGTGTACAGCAGTTTGGGGTGCGTTTTGTAGATGTAAATGAACAAAACCCTAAAGCCCTTGGTTTTTATGAACACTTGGGCTTTAGGGTTTTTGCGCGCTCCCCGCTTGATAGCGAAGGCAGGCCTTATCCCTTGTTGCACTGTTGCTTGGAGAATGTGCACAATTTTTGAAATTGTACATGGTTTAAATACAAAACCCCTTGGCTCGGTAATAGCCAAGGGGTTTTGTATTTAACATTCAGTACAGGCAGCAAGGCTTCCCCATAAAAAGTGTGGGAAGCGCAGCAAGTTTATGCAACTTACTTCGTGCAGTTACCAAGTACACCACAAACTACGTCGCTGACTTTGTAGTCACCTTCTTTAGGAAGGGCGGCGTCAACTTTGGTTACCAGTTCGTCGGCTTTGTGTTCGCCGGTAATCCAGCACTTGGTGGTCATGTCAGCCAGAATTTCTTCCATGGCTTTGCCTTTTTGTTCCACAGTGAGAACTTCCCACTCGGCCTTGGCGGTGTCCACGTTAGCTGCGGAAGCAGCCATAGGTGCGCAAAGAATGGCAAGGGCAATAGCAGAAGCTTGGAACAGAGTAGAGAAACGCATAATGATAATCTCCAAATAAGATTGAATGTGGTACGCAATATTGCGTACGGCACTTGCTCTATGCCTGTAGCGCATACTTGTCAAGAGAAAGTAACAAAATATTTACATGTATAAAATTAATGGGTTAGTTTCTGTTTTTTGCCTGCAAAAACACAAGTTCCACAGTTTTACGTTTCTTTTTTACTATGCCCAAAACAGGGCATATATATGGCGTGTGTCAATAGAGGTGTGCTTTATGTAACATGCTGAAAAAAATATGTTTTTAGTTGCTCAAAATTATGGCAGAAATACAGGGTAATTTGTGCTGTGTCTTAAAGGTGTATAGTGGAAAGGGAATAAAAAAGCACGCGGGAAAAACCGCGTGCTGGAATATCTGGTGGGGCGTGCGTGATTCGAACACGCGACTCTCTGCTTAAAAGGCAGGTACTCTACCGACTGAGTTAACGCCCCCAGGTGCGAGAGAAGTTTTAGCGCAAACAAGGCTAAAGGTCAAGCGTTTAGACGCCTTTTTTAATACAAAGTGCATAGGTTTAGTGTTTAGTAAAGTATTTTAGTAAGAAAGGGAGAATAATGGGCATGGAGAAAGGGCAAAAAGTGGGCGCAATATTTTATACCTGACTGGCAATATCCAGGCTTGTAACAAGTGCAAGTAGGGTAGTGGGTACTGGGTCTGGCATAAGGCATTCCAAACTTGCGTTTTCGTCCCAGCCATTGCCAATCATAAGGGCAATATCTGCACGTTCTGCCCACCAAGGCGCGGGGTTAATACCCCCATTTGCGTCCCCCGCTACTAACCTATGGTGCGTAAGGGGTTGCGCCAAGCCATTGTTCATGCGCACATAAAAATTCATAGAGCGGTAAAGGCGCAGTTTAACAGAACGTATGCTACGCACTTTAAGCAGGGTGGATCCATTTTGGTTAATAGTTTCTGGTAAGGTAGGGATAACCCGCCCTGTATACGGCAGGCCAACATGTACATGTCTGGCTTGCCGCTCTAAAGTGACAGTGCCATTTTTAACCACACAGGGTGGATGCACAGCTCCATCTGCCAGGCAGGCTACCTCTCTGCCTTCTAAATGCCCAAGGCCTGTAAAAACTTGCGCCAGTAAGCCTGTGTAGGAAAGGCCAGAGTCCAGAAAAAACGCGCTTGCTGGTTCTGGTGAGTCAAAAAAAGGGCTAAGCACTTCTACAGTGCGCACAGTAACAGGTTTGCCTGTTTGGTCTAATTTTGTACGGCGCACAAGCAGCCAAAGGGCATCATCCGGCAGGCCGGGTATACTGGTAAGCTGTTCCACAAAACCATCCGTATGATGGCGGTGCCAGCCTGTTATATCATGCTGCCGCATATAAGTAAGGCCCGCCAGAGTGCCGTCTGAAAGGGCGCACCACACCACACTGAAAGGTTCCTGCTGGTAGGTCCATGAGGTGATACTTCTGTCTTGCAGCAAATGGCGCGCAAGTATGGTAAGGTCCTGGCTTTGGTAATTATCGCTTTCAAAAGTGTAACCTAATTCACGCACAACAGCCCCGCCCCGCTGCACAAAAAGCAGGCCATTGCCGGCTTTAAGCGCTTCTAAGGGGGCAGACCCATTGCCTGTTTGCGCTTCAAACGCGCAGTTCAAGGGGGTAAGCACCTGGCCTTCCCTTGCAGAGAGCGTCCATTCGCCATTTTCTGTACCCAAGGCAAGGGCACCGCGGTCTGGGCATATCCAGTGTATGCGGCCCGCGCGGTTAGCTGCAAGGCTTACTTCAATGGCATCATCCGCTTTGGGCGGGGTAGAGCTTGCCATGCTTTCAAAATTGGCAGACTGGGAAAGCCAGACTGTAAGGGGTTTAGAATTAGAGGCCGCAAAACCAAGGCGCTGTTGGTGAAAAAACACAAGGGAAGGGTATTGATTTGCGCCGGTAAACGGGTTTTTAGAGGAAGGGGGGGTATCCTCTGTATCTGCGCCAAAATTGCGGTCTTCAAAGGTGCGGGTGCCGTCTGTACTGCGGCCAATAAAGCCAAATACACCGCCTTTTTTCTTGTAAAAGCGGTATTCTGCTGCGCCAGCTACAGCAGGGGCTGTGATGAGAATATAATAGGATTGGGTAAGGGAGGAAGCGCCAATACTTACTTCCGGAGAAGCAAGGGATTCTGCGCCAGTAGCGGCATCAATAACTGTTACTTTATAGGAATAGGTAACAGAGCCTGGCCCTGGGTCTGTGCCGTGTACACTGAGAGAAGGGGCACCGGGTGCGCTTATGGATGGCAAAAAATTGAGTGTGGCAAAGCGCCAGTCATCATCCGCGTAGCGGGAAAGTTTACGCGGGGGATGATTGGCAGATGCCATGTATAGCACATCTGCGCTTTGGGCAAAAGAAAGGCCTGGTAAATCTGCGCTGGTATACGGGGTGTTTATACTGTAAGGCGCCCCGTTTTTTGCCACAAGTGTGCCATTTGGCAACCACACGCGCATAGAAAGGTGAGAAAATTCCAATATACGTCCCTGTGTGGCAGAAAATACAAAAGGCACAAGGCGTGTGTTCTGGCTTGTGCTTTGCTGGGCAGCAAGACCACAAAAGCGCATACCAGGGCGTTTGGTAAGGCCGCCCTGTGGCATGGGCACACAGTTTTCCAGCACGCGGCTGCCTGTTTGGTATCGGGGCTGATCAAAGCGGGCAAGGAGCTGGGGGCTTATTTCCCCCCCATTCAGCACATTTTGGGTAGTAAAAAAGGGCATGTTATGCCTCCCCAGAATTTTGCAGGTCGTACGGTTCCTGTGTGTTAACAGGTGTGTTGCCTGTTCCGGCATCTTCCCCAGCATCTGGGGTAGCCTGTTCTTCCTGCTCTTTGCGTGCTTTTTCCGCTTCCCAAAGGATCACAAAGGGGGCCACATGGCTTTCATAGTCCTGTTTTTCAAGATGCTGGTTCGCGTCACCTTCCCATTCAATATGCCCTATGCCCATGTTCCATTGCAGGGCATGCATAGCTGGTGGGGCGTTAAAAGGAAAGGTAAGGGGGCTTTTATTCACCAAAATAAGGTTGTCAGCAGGCACAACAGTTACATGCTCTTTCATAAAACCTCCTGCGCAAGGCGCATGATATAGCAAAGGGAATAATACGGGGGAGTATGGCTTTGCCTGCCTACACCATCATCTGGCAACGTGTGATTATGGGCTGTACCTGTGAATGGGTGGGTATGGGCGGCTGATGTGTGGGCGTGACCCCAGGAAGAGCCCGTGTACGCGCAGACATCGCCATGGGCTAATTCTCCATAAAACTCTACATAAGCGGCTAAATCAACTTTTCTGTTAGTATCGCTTGTTATTAAGCGCCACTGTGTATTCCCACTTATTACAGAAGAGCCAACACAGCGTTCTTTATAAATGCTGTGCCTGTGCGCGGGCATTTGATCGGCTGTGAGTGTGGTAGCACCAGTGTTGGCGGGTGTTGTGTTTGCTACTGTACCCGCGGCGCTTGTATTGGCAGTATTGCCTGCCAGTGTATGCGTATGGTTTTCTGCACCACCTGTTTCCCCTATTTCCTGCGGGCTTGCGCCGCGTATAAACATGTTTTGTAAATTTGGGGTGCCGCCTTCCCCATTACAAAGCCGCCAGCCTGTTAACGCTTCCCCTGTGTCCGCATGCCTTGGGGTAACACCATCTTCCATAAATGCACCGGCATAGGGGCACACCATGCCGGGGAATGTTGCCATAAAAGCTGCCTCGTACGCTTTTTTTACGGCGCGGGAGGTAGCCACAAAAGTTGCGCTGTCTAAATGTACATCACTGGAAATGCCTTCAATATCCAGCACATCTACTATCCGAGTGGCTGCTTCAGTGGCTATGCTGGCCTGTGCAGTTGCTCTTTCTGCCTGCTGTGTGGCAAAAGCCGCCTGAGCAGTTGCAAGGGCAATTTGCGCACTGCCTGCTATTTCTATTTCTGCCACCATGCGGGCTGTATTTGCTTCTTCTGCACCGCGTAAAGTTTCCAAAGCCTGATTTTCCCGCGCAGAAACGGCATCCAGCGCATTTTCCCTGCGGCTTTCCATTTCTTTTAGGGCAACACTGCAATAGGTGGCATTTTGCAGGGCAGAAAGCGCAGAGTGACTGGCAGCCAGAGCTTTGTCTTCCGCAGTATCGCGCGCTTCAAAAAGGCGCTTGAGCAAGGATTCCGGGCTTTCTTCAGACTCCACAGGTACTTTAACGGCGCGTTTGGAAGCATGGGCAAGCTGGGCCGCAATGAGGGTTTGTTTATCAAAGGCCAGTTCTAAATCTGGTGGGGAAAGATAGCCGGAACGGGTAAGCACCATTTCTTGGGTAATGGGCACATCCAGCCATATTGTGAGCAGGGCATTGTCTGGCACCAAACTATGCAGAGTACCCCCATGCAGGGTTCCTGTCTGGGTAATGGTGTAGTCCTGCCCATATTGCAGTATGCGGGGCGGCTTTTCTTCAAAACTCCCCTCACCGTCTGGGCGCTGCGCAAGAGTAAGAGAAGCGCGCACATGGGCCGCTTCAAAAAAGGGAAAAGTAATAGGCCAGGTGGATTGAAGGCCATCCCCCAGATAGCGCAAAACAGGTTGAAACGCGGAAATTGCCATATACGCTCCTTATGCGCCCACACCACTGCCCTGACGCGCAAGCAAAAAATCGCACGCGCCAGAGGGGGCGTTTATTTCATTACATGTTGCCGCATCATTCAAGCGGGCAGTATCCAATGCAAGGGTATACATTTGCAGCAAAGTGGCAGGCAAACGGGAATCTTGCGCGCCCAGCACCGCTATTTCTGCTGCCAGACGGCAGGCAACAGCCTCTGCAAAGTCCTGGGGCCAGCAGGCTACATCTTCCACGCGCGCCACATACCGGGCATACGCGGGTTTGGCGTTTGTGCAGATAATTTGCCCAGCCCCACTGCCTGCAAGGGCGTAGTGGGCAAGGGGGGCATCCGGGGCAGGACGTGCGCGCACATCAATAAGGCGCACGCAGTCTTGCGGCAGTATGTAGGCAAAGCTGTAGCCAAAGGCAGATTCTGTGGCGCTGCGCGCAAGGCTTACCCAGCGCATGGTGTGCGACCACGCATGGTCACGCAGCACTAAATCCACTACATCTGGCAGGGCATCCAGGGCAAGGCGCAAAGGCTCGTATTCCTCCGTAAGCGCCATAACGCGGCGGCCCCCCATTTTTCTCAGGGCCGCATTGATAATATGCAGGCTTGTGCGCATGTAGATTTCCTTGGGTTAAAAGGTAAAGGAGGCCAACGGGTCATAGCCCTTACTGCGCTCTAAGTGCCGCCCCACTTCTTCTGCAAGAGAAAGAGGCTGCACGGGGTAGGCAAAGGTAAGGGCAAGGGCATCTGCCATGTCCGGGGAAGGCAGACCGCGTTTTTTAATGTCTTCCTTGGCTTCCAGTTTCAGTGCATTGGAAGGGTCAAAGCTGTACTGCACCCCTGTAAGTTCTGCCGTAAGGCGGGGGATATTGGGTAAAGCGCCCACTTTGAGCCATTCGCGCATTTTTACCCACATTTCTGCGCGCTTATTCAGGCAATCAGGGGAGTCACTTTTACTGCCAAAATTCACTTCTATAGCGTCCAGACCCAGTTGATGCAGCCTGTCTATGACACCACCGCCAACCCCGCCACCGTCTACAAACACAGCGGAGGCCTTGGTTTGGCGGGTGAAGTCTATAACGCGGGCAGCAAGCTGCATGGTGTCAAGGCCTTGGAAAATCTGGGGCGGCCAGAGGCGGGCATCTCTTCCCTGACGGGCAAAAAGCACAGAGGAATCATCCCCAAAGCGGGCCACATCTACCCCCAAAATAACAGGCTGCAAATTTTCCGGCCCCATTTGACGCTCTGTTGCCTCCAGCACCAAGGGCAAGGGGATAAGCGCATCTGCGGCCGCAACATCAAAGTCGCACTGGTACTCCTGCCTGTAACGGCTTTCTGCCATTTCGCGGCGTAAAGCTGCCAGTTCTTCCGCGGCAAGGGCATGGGTTTCTTCAGCCCTGTAGAGGCCGCAAAACCACTCTGGCGAGACTTGCGCTTCCCTGTATACTTGGAAAAAGGCATTATGCCCGCGCGGCGTGCCAGATAAGCAGGCCCAGCCGTGCCTGTCTGAAAGGGCAGGGCGTATCACACTTTCCCACGCTTCTGGGTGCATGTCTGCAAATTCATCCAACACAACGCCATCAAAGTACAAACCCCGCAGAGCATCTGGGTTATCGCACCCAAAAAGACGTATTTTGGCCCCATTATGGGGCAATTCTACCCAAAGCTCGCTTTCATTTACTTTTCTGCCTTCAAAAACCGCGCTGTAGTCTTTTAAGTATTCCCATGCAAGTTGTTTAGCCTGCTTGTAATACGGGGCTACATAGGCAAAAAGAGGTCGATTTTTTTGGCTTTCTGCCGCTGCCATAAGCAAATGCACTACCAGACAAACTGTTTTGCCTGCCCGCCTGTGTGCCACCACGCAAGCCCAGCGTTTTTCCCTGAGGCCTTGGTGTACCTGCTTTTGCCAGTTGCGGGGTTTGTAGGGGATAGTCCATGTTATGTGTTGCATGGCTAAAACCCCAAACCCAGCATGGAGAGCAGGAGTGTGGAAATTTCTTTGAGAACAGAAGGCGGCAACACTGTGCCTGGCCAATAGGTTTGGATAATCCCCCTGCCTACAATTTCCCACGCAAACACAATGGAAAGCACCCAGCCCAAAAAACCACGCCATGCTTTCAGGCGGGTTTGGCCGGATGTAGCCACTTCCTGCTCATTAATGCGGGCCTGGGCTTCGCGGCTGGCGGCTTTGTCTGGCAGCAGGCGGTCTGTTACTTTGTCCAGCAGACCACCCAGAAGCGGAATAGAAGAAAAAATTGCCATACATCCCCCTTAGGAAGCCAAAGCCATGGCAATGCCACGTTCAATAACCACAGGGTTGTACGGGTTATAGCCATTTTCGTGCTGGATAATGGCGGGTATAAGCAGGGGCAGTTTTTCTGTTACGTCTATCCATTCCTCTTCCCCAACACCCACGGCTTTTGCCACTGCGCGTATGTAGGCCAGGGTATTGTTTTCTACAGGTGGTGCCCAGCGCCGTATAAGAGCGGAAACCGTGTTGAGGTTATAGCGCTTTTGGTAGGTGCGCAGAAGTTTAGCCATAGCACGTATGCCATATTCTGGGGAAAGAAACACGCAGAAACTGGCATCTGTCTGCTCAGGGGCAAGCCCCACCCACGATTCCCCTATGCGGATATTGCCGGGGTTATTGTTACGGATGCCACGGGGTACTTTTTGCATATAAACCTCCTTTCTTTGTGGCCAGTATAGGCAAAAGAGCTTTGCGCACCATAGAAAAAACAGGCGTAATGCGGCAAAAACGCAAAAGCCCGGGGAAAATACAAAGGCCATGCTCTTTTTACAGAGAATGGCCTTTGTACTTTATAACATGGGTATATTCTATGACCGGCTGCGGGGTTTATAGCTGAATGTGCGCGGGTCTATGGCGTATTTTTTTATTTTGTAGTTCACAATACGGTAGCTGGCCTTTAAATCCTGCGCAGCGCGGTGCATATTGCCGCCTGCTTTAATAAGGGCATCTATAAGCAATTCGCGCTCAAAATGGGCCACCTGATCCCCCATAGGGATAGTGTTTTCACTTGGTTGGCCTGCGCTTTCACCAAAAGATGTTTGGATGGAAGGCGGTAAATCTGTTGCGCGTATAGCCTGCCCCTCGCATAGGCGCGCCGCGCGTTCCATGCAGAAAATAAGTTCGCGCACATTGCCCGGCCAATAATAGCGGCTTAACATATCTAAGGCTGGGTAAGAAATGCGCGTAATTTGACTGGCCGGTATTTTGGCAGTTTGTTTTACATCTTGCGCGGGTTGTACGCCGGAGTAGTCTGTTGCTTCAAACGTAGCGGTGTTTTCCTGGTGGGCATCTGCATGCTGGGTGGCAAGGCGCAGTAAAATATCTTCTGCAAGGGGGATAATATCTTCGCGGCGTTCGCGTAAAGGCGGGATTGTAAGGGTAGAGGGCTTAAGGCGCTGCAAAAGCCCGGGAAGAAAAAGCCCTTGCTCTGCCAGACTTTCTAAATCGGCGGCGCTTGAGGCAATAAGCCGAAAGGCAGCAAGCTGGGGCTTGTCATCCCCTAGGCGGAAAAAGGGCCTGCCATCTAAAGCCAAAAGCAAGGCTTCCTGCACGTCTAAAGGTAAACATTCTACAGAGTCTAAAAACAGTGTGCCATCAGCCTCGAACAGGCCTTTTTTGCTTTGTATGGCAGCAGAATGCGCCCCTTTTTGCAGGCCAAGCAAATCTTCTGCTGTTTTTTCTGGCGTAGCCGCACAATAATAGGGCTGGAAAGGTTTTTGGGCTAAAAGGCCGCTGCTTCTGTGTATACGGCGTGCCAGCCTTTCTTTTCCCACACCCGGTTCCCCGCGCAAAAGCACTGGGGATCTGCCCTGTGCGCGTCTGGCTGCTTGTTCCAGCACAAGGCGCATTTTTTTAGACTGCGCCACAAAGGTGGGTAAATCGCCATGTTGCGGGTTTTCCCCATGCATGGCAGATGCGCTTTCTGGCAGGCTTGCCAGACTAAGCATTTCTTCCTGCTGGTGCGCGGCTTCGTGGGCAATAAAGGTGGCCACTACTTCTAAAAAATTGCAGCGCAGGGCTAAGTCTTCTGCAGAAACAAACACGCAATCTGCATTGAGTGTGCCAATAACTTCCGGGGCATCCAGGCTGGATTCACTCTGCGCAGAAGGGGCAAACACAGGCACACTTAAAAACGCCAGACTTTTGCATTCTTCCGGTGAACGGGCAAAAAGTTTACCCAGAAAATTGGGGCTGTCTGCTATACAAGGGATAAGGCAGGGTTTGCCTGTGGCAAATACCTGGCCTGTTACACCTATGCCTGGCTCGTATTCCGAGTGATGATCCCGTGGTGGGCTTTGGGCCATAGAAAGACGCAAAAGGCCGCTTTCTGGGTCAAAAAGCACCAGATGCGGCCTTAAAAATTGTCGGGAGCAAAGTAAGTCTAAAATCTGGGAAAGCCCTGCCTGAAAAGGCTTTTGTGGCCCGGGCACAGCCGCAATAAGGCGCAAAGTTTCCAGCCAGGAGGCCAAGGTAGTAGCTACCTGCCCACTTAAAACAGGAGAATTTTGCTGGCTGAAAAAATTCACCTCTGCAGGGCTTGTGGGGAAGCTTTCCGGGGATGCAACTGGCTGTTCCATACCAAAATGTTACTGGAGAGCCGCTATACGTGTGCGGTAGTATTCCGCTGTGGTAATGTTGGAAGCCTGAAGCAGGCTAAGTGCTTCTGTATACGCTTCTACAGCGCGTTTTTTATCGCCCATTTCTTCTGCGGCTTCTGCCACTTGCTCAAGCATGGCAGCGCGCATATTCTGGGGTAAGTCTTTTAGCAGTATTTCGCGCTCTTTAAGGGCGTCTTCAAACTTGCCCTGGCGCATAAGAATATCTGCATACACCATGCGGGCACTGTTTTGTATGGCACCTTTGCCATTATTGGCCACTGTTTTATAGGCAGTTGCGGCTTTATCCCAGTCTTGCAGTTCAGAAGCGCTGCGCGCTATTTCCAGCCAAACAGCAATTTGTACAGAGCTTGGGGCTTCAGCAGCAAAGGTTTCCAGCGCGGCAATTCTTGCGGGAATATCCTGCATGGCAGAAAAACGCGCCAAGTCTTGCACGGCCTTGGTTTCTCCCACTTCTACGCGCCATTGCCAAATGCCATAGCCCACTATAAGGGCAATAACCACAAGTACACCTGCGGCTATACGGCCGGCATTGTCCAGCACAAAACGCCATAAAGGCGTGGCCTCCGGGCTTACTTCCGCCTGCATTTCTTTAAGCATTTTTACCGCATCTTCAGGAAGACGCGCTTTATCAACAGGCTGGGATACAAGAGGCTTAGGCTGGGGCACAGAAGGATGGGCCATACATAACTCCTTAACAAATGTGAAGAACATGTATAACCTGCCTCTGTGAGAATGTCAAAACAGAAAACACCGCATTTTATTCCCCCTTCCTTATTTTGCTGGCAGGCGCAGTTTTTCTTGACAAGCCGCCCCTTTCCTTCTAACAATACGTGACACCTATTATCACTCTAAAGGAGCGGCAGAATTGGCAAAAAAACATACCTTACAGCAGTGGAGCGTGGAAGACTCTGCGGAACTTTACGGTATCCGCAACTGGGGCGCTGGTTACTTTGATGTTTCCCCCAAGGGGGAGGTTGTTATACGCCCTTTTGGCCATGAAGGCGGGCCGGAAGTAAGTGTGTACGAAATTATCCAGGAAGTGAAAGACCGCGGCTACGATATGCCCGTGCTTTTGCGCATAGAAAATATTCTGGATTCCCAAATTTCTTTGCTGCACCAAAGCTTTCGTAAAGCTATCAGTGACCTTGGCTATAAAGGCGCTTACAGAGGTGTGTTTCCTATAAAAGTAAACCAACAACAGCAGGTTGTAGAAAAAATTGCCCAATATGGCGAAGCCTACCACCACGGCATGGAAGTTGGTTCTAAAGCAGAGCTTATTGCCGCTGTTGCCCAGTTGCGCAGCCGCCAGGCCTGCCTTATATGCAATGGGTATAAAGACGAAGAGTTTATAGACCTTGGTTTGCGTGCCATAAGCATGGGCTTTAACTGCTTTTTTGTTATAGAAATGCCTGGCGAGCTGGAAATGATTTTAGAGCGCTCTGCCAAGCTTAAAATATCCCCCCTGCTTGGTGTGCGCGTAAAGCTTTCTACCAAGGCAAGCGGGCACTGGTCAGAATCTGGTGGCGAGCGCTCCAGCTTTGGCCTTACCTCTGCCCAAATTGTGGACGTTGTGGATACCCTGCGCGAACGCGAGATGCTGGACTGCCTTAAGCTTATGCACTACCACTTAGGCTCTCAGGTGCCCAATATCCGCGACATCCGCGCCGCCGTTATGGAAGCCGCCCGCATTTACACCGGCCTTGTGCAGGAAGGCGCCACTATGGGCTACCTTGACCTTGGCGGTGGCCTTGCTGTGGACTACGACGGCTCCCACACCAACTACGTCAGCTCCCGCAACTACTCCCTCAGCGAATACTGCACAGACGTTATTGAAGCCGTTATGGCCATTTTGGACGAACAAAACATCGCCCACCCCCATATCGTCACAGAATCTGGCCGCGCAACTGTTGCCTATTATTCCATACTGCTTTTTAATATCTTAGACGTAAGCAGCATAGAAATTGGCTCTCTCCCAGAAGAATTGCCGGAAAATACTCCGGAACCCGTGCGCAACCTGCGCGAAGCCTTCCAGAATATTTCCCTGCGCAACCTGCAAGAATCCTACAACGACGCCGTTTACTACTACGATGAAATGCGCCAGCTTTTCATTACAGGTCGCGTTACCCTGCGGGAACGCACCCTTGCAGAACGCTTTTTCTGGGCCATTATACGCCAAATTTCCACAGAAAAAACCAAGCTCAAACAAGTGCCTAAAGACTTGCTGGAAATAGAAGCCACGCTTGCAGATATTTATTACTGCAATTTCAGTGTGTTCCAATCCCTTCCGGACTCTTGGGCTATTGACCAGGTTTTCCCCATTATGCCCGTGCATCGCCTGCAGGAATTCCCGGACAGACAGGGTATACTCTCGGATATGACCTGCGATTCAGACGGCCGCATCGACCACTTTATTGCCCCCCAAGGCATGAAGTCTACCCTTGACCTCCACCCGCTCAAAGACGGCAAAGAATACTATCTGGGCGTCTTTCTTGTAGGCGCGTATCAGGAAACTCTGGGCGATTTGCACAACCTGCTGGGCGATACAAACGTGGTCTCCGTCCGTATTAATGAAGACGGAACATACGAGTTTGTCCGCGAAATCCGGGGCGACTCTGTCTCCGATATCCTCGCCTATGTGGAATACGACCCGCGCCGTATTATTGAAGATATCCGTATGGCGGCAGAACGCGCAGTACGCGAAAAACGCCTCACACCCGCACAGCGTTACAAAGTTATGCAGGCCTTTGAAGACGGCCTGCGTGGCTATACATACTTTGAAAGGTAAGGGGGAGAGTTGGGGGAAGGGGAAACCTTTTTCTTGAAAGAAAAAGGTTTCCCCTTCCCCCAAACCCCCTTCCTTTTCCAAAAAAAACTTTTAATTGTGACTGTTAAGTGGGTT
>CAZPTC010000033.1:0-2668 GCA_964589455.1 uncultured Desulfovibrionaceae bacterium
CGTGCTTGAGCAAAACAGTAGCGTGGCGCTTAATATGCTTACCGCGCTTTCTTTACGCTTACGCATGTTTACACGCAAATTAGAAGCGCAGGACAAAGGCGATGCAAGCCGCCGCCTTGCAAGCTGGCTTTTGCACAGAAGCCGTTTAACCGCTTCTTCTGTTATTGCGCTTGAAACCCCGCGCGAGACACTTGCCAATATGCTTGGCATGGCCAGAGAAACCCTTTCCCGCGCCCTTTCACACATGCAGAAGCAAGGTTGCCTGCGTGTAGAAAAGCAGCGCATAACTATTTTGGATACAGAAACGCTTAAGCAATACGCCGGGGAACAGGAGTAAAGCGAAGAACTGCATGGGGTTTGTACATGCTATTTTTGCTCTTCTGCCATTCCCGCAGAGCATCTCTTCCCTGCTTCTTGTCCCATAAGCCTTTTTTTGCTTATACTTCTATAGCCAGCACCTGTATTTCATTCATCACAGGCTGTACTTTGCCAAGCCGCGCTTTTACCTTTTGGCCAATGGCCGGCATGGCAGAGAACATTGCCCGCTTTACCCGCATAATAAGCTGCTCCCGTGGGAAGGCCAGTGTAATAAGGGTATCGTTTTCCTCTGTGACAACAGCGTCCCAGATACAGGCATCGCCCGCTTTTTTCCCTTCCTGCTGGATATACACAAGCTTCCAGTATCTTTGACGGAAACGCTGCACCTGGCTTGAGGCATCCAGATTTTGCGCAAGGCATGCCAGTATAGTGCGCATGCTGTCTAAGTCCCAGCGGGCTACCCCATGCATAAGCACATGGAGCACTTGCGCCTCATTTACCAAGTCCGCATAGCGCCTTAAGGGCGATGTAACAGGGCTGTAGGCTGTAAGCCCCATACCCGCATGGGGTTTGGCCTGCGCTTCCATAACTGCCGGGGTCATGCCGCGCGCTATGCGGGCAATATCCACAGGGTCAGTCCATATACCCGCATTTTCTTTAGGGACTGTGATATTTTGTGTGCGGAAAAGCAAGGGGATATTCTGCGCAACTGCCCATTCTGCCAAAGCTGTGCTTGCAAGCACCATCATTTCCGAAACCATTAAATGCGCACTTGGCGCAGGTTCTTCTTCCAGCAAGCGCACAGTGACATTGCCGGTTTCGTCTGTATCCAGCGCAAAATCTACATCTGGGCGCTCCATAATAACAGCCCCATCTGCCACCCGTTTTGCAAGGCGTGTTTGCGCCATAGCAAGCGCCACAGCAAAATGTTCTGGTGTTTCAGCGGCATTAACCAGCGCTTTTTCCACCTCGCTGTAAGTGCTGTTGGCCGCCACATACACCCATGCGGCTTCTGCCACAAAGTTTTGTATATCCCCTTCCTGGCCCAGTGTAATATGCAGCACAAGAGCAGGGCGCTTTTTCCCGGCTTCCAGACTATAGGCTGTTGTGCCCATTATTTCTGGCATCATGTGGGACGTGCCTTCTGGTAAATACAGCGATGTTGCGCGGCTGAATACCGCCGCATCCAGCCCCTTTGCATCTGGGTTTATCAGGCTTTTTTCCCCAAAAGGCCAGCACAGCGCCGGGCAAGCCAAAGCTAAATGCGCCACCCAGCCGCCTTCTGCCCTTGCCTCTACATACAGCGCGTCGTCAATATCCCTTGTTGTGGCATTGTCTACGCTTACAAAAGGCAAATGGCATTCTGGCAATTCCGCTTTTGCGGTTTCTGCCATAATAGTTTCAATTTCTTCCGTATATGCCTGGCTCCAGCTATCGCCTTCCTGATACTCTGCCCGCGCCATCCAGAAATTATAATGCGGCGGTATAAGCCCCCACGCTTCTGCAAGAAACAGCGGCAGAAAATTTTCTTCAATCGTGCTTACTGGCAAACCCTTGGAAACCTGCTTCCACAGGCCTTCATCTTCCTGGCTTTCCGGCCTGTGCACCCGCGCCATAAGTATACGCGCAAGACGCTGCTGCACCTCAATATCTGGCACTGGCTGATCTTGCAGTGTACTGCCAACCCCCTGCAATGGCGCTTTTTTGGCTTTATACCTGTCCCACAGGGTTTGCAGCCACGCTGCCCCGCCATCTACCAGCGCCTCTTTTTGCCGTTGCGCTTCTTCCTGGGCTTTTTTTGCCTCTACCACTTCTTGTGTGAAAATTTCAAATTCTGGCGGCTGGAATTTAAAATGCGTTTTGGTATCCAAAAGCTTATGACCTGTTGCGGCTATGTCATCTACATCCGCTTCATCCTGCGCAAGTTCGCAAAGCCAGCTTGCTTCTGCCTTTTCCACTTCCCCCTGTGCCAGCTCCCACAAGGCGTACGGGTCCAGTGCCGCCGCCTTTTTTTCCCGCGCTTCTTTGTGGCTGTATAGAATTTTTACCACATCGTCTTTGCTGTAATTCCCGCTGTATACAGGGCCACTCCACGGCAAAAGTCTATTGGCAGATAAGGGCGTTTCCCGCCTGTTGGGCAGTAATAAACGCAGCTTGCCTGCCTGATCTTCTAATACCCACGCTATCTGCGGGGCATTGCCCTGCATGAATTCTACAACGCAGTTAACGGAGGGGTGTTTAACCAACTTAAGTGCCATGCTGTGTCCTTTGAAAGAGGGAGGAGAGTTTTTTGGGGGGAAAACCTTTTTTATGCGCCAGGATGGCGCAAGCTGCGCAGCGCGAGCGAGGT
>CAZPTC010000033.1:2678-3332 GCA_964589455.1 uncultured Desulfovibrionaceae bacterium
ATATTTGCCCCATGCTGTTTCTTTTTACATTGTTGATAGTTGGGGGGGGGGCAAAAATTTTTCTTAAAAAAAAATGTTTCCCCCCGCCCCCAACCCCCCACCCCTTTCCAAAAAAAACTTTTTAATCTATGGGGTAAAGAAGAGCTTGTTCTGATGCAGAACAAGGGAAAGAAATTTAATGCTTGAAAGAGCGCTGCCCCGTAAACACCATGGCTACTTGCGGTGTGGCTTCATTACAGGCTTGCAATACTTCAAAGTCCCGTATGGAACCACCGGGCTGGGCAATAGCGGTTACGCCTTCGCGTATAGCCACATCTACCCCGTCGCGGAAAGGGAAAAAGCCGTCAGATACCATTACCGTACCCGGCAGGCCAGCACGCGCTGCTTTTGTTTCTGCCTCTATTTCCGCAAGGGAAGCCGCAAAAGCTGCATCTTGCAGGGCTTTTTCTTTCAGCTCATACAAAGAAAGCTTGTGGCGCTTAAAAGACAATGTATCGGCATACTTGGTGTAGGCTTTATGAACGGCAAGTTCCACACAGCCCACGCGGTCTTGCTCCCCAGTGCCAATAGAAATGGTAGCCCCATTGCGCGCAAAAATAACGGAATTAGAGGTAACCCCGGACTCCACAGCCCAGGCAAAAAATAAATCTTCTG
>CAZPTC010000033.1:3342-14178 GCA_964589455.1 uncultured Desulfovibrionaceae bacterium
GCTTCCTGCGGGGTTGGTTTGCGTGTGGTGGCGCTTTGGCCTTCCTTTGTGGTGGCGCTTGCGTGTATGAAATCACTGGGGCTTTGCACGCAGTCCATAAAGGAGCGCTGCAATATAATGCCGCCGTCACTCAGGCTTTTTATATCCAAAAAGGGTGTACCCTTCCAAGCCGCAAGGTTGGCAAGGCCAGGCAAGTGCAGCACACGCAGGCTTTTGCGCCTGGCAAGAATTTCCAGACAGCCAGCTTCAAATTCTGGCGCAGCTACCACTTCAAAAAAGCTTTCTGCCAAAAACTCTGCGCTTGCTTTATCTAAGGGGCGGTTTACCACAACAGCACCGCCAAAAGCGGCTATGCGATCTCCCCAATAGGCTTTTTCAAGGGCATCTGTCAGACCAGCATCTGACCAGGCTGCCCCGCTTGGGTTATTATGCTTAAGAATAAGAGCCGCAGGCTTTTGCGTAAGGTACTGCAAAATATTGGCGCCATTGTCCACATCTGTCAAATTGGTTTTTCCCGGATGCTTGCCAGCCTGCAACATTTGCGCGCCTTCCATGGCGGAAATAAGCGCATTTTCCGGCTGACGCCAGGTATTCCCCAACACTTCCTGCAAGTGGTTTTCCTTTAGCTGGTAAAGGGCGGCTGGCTGATCCGGGTTTTCCCCGTAGCGCAGGCCTTTTTCTTCCCCTTCCACAAGGAATGTGCGTTTTTTATACACAAGGCGCTTATCACCCAGTGTAATGGTCATTTCATCTGGGAAAGGGTCACTTTGGATAGTGCGGTATTGGTCTTGAAGAGACATGCTGGCTCCTTATAAGAGAAAACGGGAAGATGATTTTTTTCTGTGGTTTTTCCCTTTAACACATTTTCCCTTGGGGCGCAAATTGCCAGGCACGGGTAAGCCTTGTGGCACACTCTGGATACGCTGAAGTAACCGCTTTCTCCCTGCTTGTCTTCTTTAGATAAAATCCGTACAATAAGGGCAGCTTAATTTATAAGGAAATGTAGATGGAACAGCTTTTAATCAAACTTGCCCGCCAACTGGATGCACTGGACGAAGCCTCTCTTTCTGCCCTGTGGGAAAAATACGCCGCGCTGGTGCAGAACTTTGAACCAACAGAACGCTGGCAGGAAGCTGTGCTGGTTTTTTCTTTTATACAGGCAAAGCAGTGGAAAAACCATTTGTTTAATACCTTATGGGCAGAACGTGTGCGGCCTGCCAATGGGGCAGAACAAATTCCCCCAGGTTTGGAAGCAGAACTGCGCCATTATGTAGAAGATGCCCTGCGCTCTACCCGCGAACCTTCCCCACAGCCAAGAGCCAAAGTATTGCCTTTTGTTATGCCCAAAAATGTGGAAAATGAGCATAAGACTCCTGAAACTCCTGAAAAAGAGAACCCCGATAAACCGGAATAATGAGGAAAAATATGAGCACGCAACCAGATGTATTGGATACCAATATCCCCACTGTGGGGGTGCCCAAGGTTATGTCTTCCAGTGTGGGGCCATTTGTTTCTGATGAAAAAATTCCGTTTTATATGGACAGGGAATACGCGGATGAAGATCTGGACAAAGCCCAGATTTTAGAATTTGAACTGGCAGGCCCCAGAGAAAAGCTGTACTTTGACCCAGGCAAAGTCCGCGCGGCTGTTGTTACATGCGGCGGCCTTTGCCCAGGTATAAACGATGTTATCCGCGCCATTGTTATGGAAGCGTATCACGGGTACGGGGTATCTTCTGTACTTGGTATACAATACGGGCTGCAAGGCTTTATCCCCAAATATAAGCACGACATTGTGGAGCTGACACCGGCGAGGGTTTCAGAAATCCACACTATGGGTGGCACCCTGCTTGGTACTTCCCGTGGGCCGCAAGACCCGGAAGAAATTGTCGATGCCCTTGAGCGCCTGAATATCAGCATGTTGTTTGTGATAGGGGGGGACGGCTCTATGAAGGCAGCCTCCAGCATCACTGAAGCCGTGCAAAAGCGCGGTATGCGCCTTTCTGTTATTGGCATACCCAAAACCATTGATAATGATATTAATTTTGTGCCCCAGTCCTTTGGCTTTGAAACAGCGGTAGACTCTGCCACATTGGCCCTTAGCTGCGCGCATACAGAAGCTATTGGGGTGCATAATGGTATTGGCCTTGTAAAGCTTATGGGGCGCGAATCTGGCTTTATCGCTGCGCAGGCCGCGCTTTCGTTAAGTGTGGTCAATTTTGTGCTTGTGCCAGAAGCGCCTTTTGAGCTGGATGGCGAAGGCGGCCTTTTGCCTGCCCTGGAAGAGCGCTTAAAACACCGCGCCCACGCTGTTATTGTGGTGGCAGAAGGTGCTGGCCAGCATTGCATGGAAAGCTCCGGCAAGGTAGATGCCTCTGGTAACCCCGTGCTTGGGGATATTGGCATATTTTTGCAAAATGCCATTAAAAAGTATTTTGAAGGCAAAAAATTGCCTGTTACCATAAAGTACATTGACCCCAGCTATATTATCCGTTCTGTGCCTGCTAATGCCAATGACAGGGTGTACTGCGGCTTTTTGGGGCGCTACGCTGTCCACGCGGCAATGAGCGGCAAAACCAATATGGTTGTGGCAAAAATATCAGACCGCTTTGTCCATGTGCCTTTACCACTTGTGACACGACACCGCAGAAAAATGGATATCCACTCTGCGTATTGGCGCTCCGTGCTTGCGGCTACTGGCCAGGTACATCTTAAAGGCATGCTGCCGTCATGAGTGAAGCACAGGCGCGGCAGGTTTACGCGTCTGCGGGTTCAGGCAAAACATACACCCTGACCCATGAAGTGGTGCGTCTTTTGGGCCAGGGCGCAGATTTTGCGGAAATTCTGGCTATTACTTTCACCAACAAAGCCGCTGCGGAAATGAAGGAGCGTGTGCTTGGGCTGTTAAAAGATATAGCCCTTGGGCAGGAAACCAACCCGGAAACCCTTGCGTTTTGGGAAAATGAAAAAGCCCATGACGTAGTGGCGCGCTTTTTGCGCGAGTATAACAAGCTTGGCATACGCACAATAGACAGCCTTTTGCATGGTATTTTGCATCTTTTTGCGCTTTCCTTAGGGCAAAGCCCCAAACAGGAAACAGAATTTGCAGAGCAGGAGGTTTTTAAAGAGCTTTTGCAGCGCTTTGCAGAAAAAGCCTGGGAAGAGCAGGGGGAAGCCGCTGCCCTATGGCATAAGGCAGCACGGGAAAATGTGTTTTTAAATGGCTCTAAGGGCTTTTTACCAAAGGCCAGTCTTGAAAATACACTGAAAGATTTAATGCGCCTGCTTATGGATAAAGCTGTAGAGCGCTCCCCCTTTGCGCCAGAAGAAGCGCTGCGGCAGGCTTTGTCTGGCAATGTGGTGTTTTTTGCCTCAGTAGACGATATTCACCAAAAATTGCAGGAAATACGGCAAAATGTTATAGATTGCGCAAAAGCTCTGCTTGCCTGCATAATGGAAGAAGGCCTTGCCGTCCATGCAGGCTTAACGGGCGCTTTGCACAAAGCTGCGGAAAAAAATGTGGCCATGCAAAGCCATAGCAGCAGCTATTTTTTGCGGGATGAGCTTGCCCTTAACAAAGCTTCTACCCAGCCAAGTAACAAGGCAGAAGGGTGTTTTGAGGCTTTGCGCGCAGCAGCAGAGCGTGCGCGGCTGGCAGAAGGCCCCCTTACAGACGCGCTGGTGGTGTTGCCTTTTTTAGATATTGCTATGGAAAGCCTGGCTCTTTTGCCAGAGTGGGAAGCAGAAGAAGATACATCTTTGGCGTTTTTGGTGGCCCCAGTGGTGGCGCAGCTTGTTGGCAACCCCAATGAAATAAGCGCAAGCCCTATGGCGGAGCTTATGTTCCGCTTAGGTGCGCGCTTTAAACATATTTTACTGGATGAAGCACAGGATACAGCCTCTGACCAATGGCTCAGCCTTATCCCGTTGGTAGATGAAGCGCTGGCAAATGGGGGCAAATTTCTTTCTGTGGGGGATGGCAAGCAGGCCATTTATGGATGGCGCGGGGGCGATGCCTCCCTTTTGCCCGCTGTTGGCGCGCGCTTTGGGGCGGAATCTGTTATTTTAGAGCAAAATTGGCGCAGTGCCCCGGCAGTAGTGGCATGGAACAACCGTTTTTTTTCGCGCTTTACAGAAATAGAAGCGGCGCGTGGCTGGCTGGACAATGTGTGCGGGAATAAGGCGCGCGAATTTGTGCCAGAGCATATAGAAGAAAAAGCTAAAGAAATTGCGCAAACATACCGCACCAGCGTACAAAAAGCGCACCCTGGAAAAACAGGGGGTTGTGTGGGTTTTGCGGAGCAGTACGGCCAAAATGCAGAGGAAACCAGAACCCTCATTGTACAAGACCTTGTGCAGCATGTGCAAGCTTTTGCCGGCCGGTATTCTCTGGGGGATATTTGCATACTGGCACGCACAAACGGGCAGTTGCAAATGCTGGCAGAAGCGCTTTTGGCTGTTGGGCTGCCTGTTATTACAGAAGGGGCGCTTGCGCTTAACGCCTCCCAAATGGTGCGCCAGCTTATAGATGTATTGCGGTTTTTAGAAAACAGGCAGCATGATGTGGCGTTTGCGGCTCTGCTTTGTGGCTCTGCATTCCCTGCAGAAAGCGCTGGCACGTGGACAGCACAAATGCGCATAGAATTTTTGGCAAAACCGCGCAGAGCCTCACTTGCCAGTGCATTTGCCAAAGAATACCCCGCTCTTTGGGCGCAATATATAGCCCCCTTATTGCTTGCCCTGCAAGGCGGTGCAAGCCCCTATACGGCTTTGCGGGCAACCCTGCATATATGGGATATACCTGCGCGCTTCCCAGATGACATGATTTTTTGCCTGCGCCTTTTAGAAGTGGCGCATAAAGCAGAAGAAGCGGGCTGTTTGGACATCCCTTCCTTTTTAGAATTTTGGGACGCGCATGGCAGTGAAGAAAAAACCCCTTTGCCAGAAAATGCGGGTGCCATACGCCTTATGACCCTGCACAAAGCCAAGGGTTTAGAATTCCCTGTGGTTTTGGTGCCTTTTTTTGAAGGCGGCCGCGGCCCCTCAGAGCTTGTAGCCTATGAGGCAGAAGGTCTGCCCATTGTGTGCCGCAATAAAGCCGCACTTGGCGAAACGTACTATAAGAAAAAAGTGCGGGAAGCTGTGGAAGCGCTTAATCTGGTTTATGTGGCTTTTACACGTGCAAAAAATGAACTTTTTTTCTGGCTTTCCGGCAAAGTGAGCAAAAAAGGGGAGCAGACACTGGATGCTGTTTCTGGAGCGCTTAAAGCCAGCTTAGACGCTCTGGGTTTGGAGCCTTCTGTTGCAGAGCCGTTTTGCCCTGTGGAAAACACGGGCAGTATGCAGGGCAGTGCCAAGCCGCAAGCGCCCGTATATGCAGAAAGTGTGCTTCCTCTTGCGCCTTTACCGCGCCTGCGTGTGCGCAAAGGCAATTTTGGGCAGTATTTGCAGGAAGAAGGCATGGCGCAGGCAGAAACTCTGGCGCTTTCCCAGGCTGCCCAGCACGCAAAAGACAGGGGTCTTGCTTTGCACGCAAAACTGGAAGCTCTTGGCCTTGGGGGGAATGCCTTCCAAAGTATGCCAGATATAGAAGGCATGAGTCCAGAAAATCTGGATGCCGAGAACCTTGCCTGGTTTCTTGGCACCACCCAGGCTGCTTTCTGGCTTGCCAATGGTATGCCGGAAGTAAGCTTTATGGGGGAAGACGGCAGGGAATACCGCCTTGACCTTTTGGTGCAGGAAGCAGAAGGCTGGCTTGTGGTAGACTACAAAACAGGCGGTAAAAGCGCCATCTTGCCATTGCCCCAGCATGTTGCGCAGGTAGAAGGGTACAGAAGTTTGGTTGCGGCTGCTTTTGGTGTAGAAAAAGCGCGCGTAAGGGCATGCCTTGTGTATCTGGACGCCCATGAAATTTGTATGGTGTAAGGGAAGGGAAAAGAGTATGGAAATACGCACATTGGCAGATTTTTTGCCTGCAAGCTCCAAGCCTCCTTTTCTTGCATTGCCCTTGAAGCAGGATTTTCTGGCCACATTGCTGGCAATAACAGAAGCATTGCAGCAAAATACCCATGCCGGAATATGGGGCACTGCTGGCCATAGTTTGCCGGGCCGTGTGACTATTCTTTTCCCGCATGAACGTCCCCGCCGTTATGTAAAAGAGCGCCTGCGCTGCATGGCAAGTGCCCATGCAAAACCCTTGCCTTTGCCTGCCATGTTCACTGTGCGGGAAGCAATGGCGCGTTCTTTGGCAGAATGGCAGGCGCAAAAAGGCAAGCCATTGCTGCCGGAAGTGCCGCATTTAGAAAGCGTGGCACTAGCGCGGGAAGCTGTGCTTAGTGTGCAAAAAGCGGCTGGTGGCGGGCTTTTTAAAGCCAGCAGCCTGGCTTGGGAAGTGTTTTTTGGCTGGGGGGAAAAGCTGGTGGCATTTTTAGAGGAATGCGACAGGCAGCAAGTGCGCATACCCCTTACCATGCCTTGGGATTTTGCACCGGATAACCCTTATGAAGAACATGCAGGGCTTATTGGCTCTGCATTGCCAGGTGGCCCGGCTGGCAAAGAGCTTGCCGCCACACTTTGCCAGCATTTAGGGGCCATACAGCGGCAATACCATACATTACTTGCTACGCGCGGCTACACAAGCCCTGGGCTTATGGCGCTTGCGTGCGCAGAATACGCGCAAAGCGCGCAGGCTTTGCCCCCATTTCTTGGGCATTCACGGCTTGTGTTAGCGGGTTTTGTGGCCCCAACTGCCACAGAATCTGCTTTTTTCCATCGCCTTTGGGAAGAAGGGGCGCATGTGCTTATGCACACAGACGTATTTTTGCCCCAGCCTTCTTTCACATCTGTGCAGCCAGACCCGCATACTGCGTGGGTCAAGGGCTGGCAGGCTGAAGTTTATAGCCTTGCGGATGATGCTGATGCCGAGTCCGGCCAGCCTTTTGGCGCGCTTTTTCAGCCGGATATTGCCAAAATTCGCTTTTTTGCGGGGTATGACGCGCACTCAGAGCTTGCATGTTTGCAGGCAGACGCCGCCCCCCTGCTTGTGCAGCATACTGCCGCTTTGGAAGAAAATACCGGGCAAACAGGGGGTATTTCCCCCCATTATGATGCCCAAATGGCGTTTATTTTGCCAGACCCTGCCCTGCTTACCCCGCTTTTGCACTATTTGCCTGTGGAAGAAGTGAATATTTCTATGGGGTATCCTTTGGCACGCTCCCGCATGGCGCGGCTTATAGAAATTTTGCTTTCCTCCATGCTTTCATGCAAAAATGGGCTGTATGGGCACAGGCATTTAAGCCATTTTTTGCATCATCCATTTATCTATACACTTTCTCTTTTTCCACTGGATACAGAGCAGGCACAGGCCGGGGAAAAGCCCTTAACACTAGGGGATTTTTTGCTCCCTGCAGAAAAACTTTTGCAGGAAGGCGCACCCAAAAAAGATTTGAGAGGTCTTGTAGATGCCCTGCGCGCAACTGCTATAGAGGCAGAAAGTACAGAAAAAGCGCAAGAATGGCAGAGCGCGGCAGATTTTTTGGCACATGTGCTGGGTCTATGTTTTAGCGATTGGGAAAACGTGCAAACTTTGGCGCAAATGGCACAGGTTTTGCGCAATCTGGCTGTACTGTTGCACAGGCACGCGCCTTTTGCGCAAAACAGGCCTTCCCTTGATTCTGAAGTGCTGTATTATGTCTGGCAAACTCTTGTGCCTGCATTAGAAGCCCCTTCCCTTATGGAAGAAGTGTTGCCGCGCGCCAGCCTTGCTGCCCTTGTACGCCGCCTTTTAGAAGCAGGCCGTGTGCCTTTTGAGGCAGAACCCCTTACAGGTGTGCAGGTGCTTGGCCCATTAGAAGCGCGCCTTTTGCGCTTTAAGCATGTATTTTTTTTGGAAATGGAAGATACTGTTTGGCCGGCTTCCCCCGCGCCAGACCCTCTTGTGCCGGAAGCCCTGCGCCTGTTTTTGCATCTGCCCCCTGCCTCCCTGCGGGAAAACCTTATGGCCCATACCTTTTATGGTATTCTGGCCCCATGCGAAAGCGCGTTTTTATACTGGCAGGAAGGGGTGGAAAGCAAGGGCTTGCTGGACAGCAAAAAAACACCCTCGCGCTTTGTAGAAGCCCTGGTTTGGGAATGGGAAAAAAACACAGGCAGGCGTTTACGTAAAGGGCAGGAGCCTTTGCGTCAGGCAACCATGTCTTTTAAACTGCCGGAAAACAAGGAGCAAGAACCTTTACCGCGCACAGCAAATGCCCATGCAGCTTTACTGCGCCTTGTAGAAAAGGGTCTTTCTGCTACTGCGCTTGCCAGTTATACAGGGTGCCCGGCCCGTTTTTTTTACGAGCGTTTGGCGCATATACAAACCCCAGATACTATTGAAGAAGAAAATGACCCGCGCGGTGTGGGCGATGCCGCGCACACAGCCCTTGCCGCAAGTTTTACCCCGCTTTTGGGGAAAAAGCTTATGCCTGGTGTATGCAAGGCAGAAAGTGTGCAGCAGGCTTTTATGCAGGCAGTACACGCGCAGGGGCTTTTGGAGCATGTACCTGCCATAAGCCGCTTTATGCTGGAAGAAAATGCCGCCTTACGCTTTGCCAATTTTACAGAAAGCTTGGATGCATTGGCACAAAATGCCCAAGTAACCCCCATTGCTGTAGAAGAAAGCCTGCGCGCAAACTTGCCTTTTTTCCCCAGCCCTTTTAACCTGCAAGGCAAGGTAGACAGGGTAGATGAGCGCTGTTTGGGGGCTTATGCCGACCAAGCTTCCGGAGCCAGCTTTGGGGCCAGTTCTGGGGCAGGCTCTGGGCTAGTCATATTGGACTATAAAACCGGTTCCCTGCCAGCCCCAGCCAGGAATTTTTGGCCTTCTTCCCCCGCGTGCGAAGGTATGGGTCAAGAACTGGCAGAGTTTTGGGCGCGCGTGTTGCCTTTTGCTTCAGACCCTGTACCTGCTTTTGAGGTGGCAGATATGGCGCGTATGCGCCTTGTGCCAGCTTCCTGCCTGCAATTACCCTTTTATCTATACCTTTACAGCCTTGCAAAAAAGCCTCTTTCCCATGCCGCCATACTGGATGCCGCTTTTGTGGAATTACAGGAAGCGGGTGAGGAAGTGTTTTTTTTGGGGCAGGAAATGGAAAACGAAGCACGCATATTTCGTTTGGAAACATGCGTGCCGGCTCTTATACGTTTTCTTTGTTCTTGTTTGTTTTATGCTCCCCATTTCCCTTTTCATCCGGGGGATGCCTGCCAGTACTGCGCGTATGCGACTTTTTGCAAGTAATTATTCTTTATTCCGCGCAGCAGCCAGAGCAATTTTTGTGTATTAACGGGAATATTTTAATCCCGTTCAATAAGTATTTCTTGCAAGGGTCTTGTAAGGCCGTATACCATAAGCATAAGGGCCGCATTTTCCAGCAGTGTGGATTCTTCCTGCGGGTTATGGATAGTGCAGGAAGTCAAAGCCAGTGTTGCATTGTCAAAGATAAGGCTTACATTTTCATCTGCTATAAAAATGGAATCATTGCCTTTTGCTATGCTGAGCATGGCTGTATATTCCCCATCTTTGTAAGCCATGCATGCAGTTTTGGTAAAGAAAAAGCCTTTTACTGCACTGGCAAAACTGTCTGAGTGGAAATACACCGATATTTTATCTTTATACGGCAGACCGTCAGAGGGGCAAAACTGGGCACAATTGCCGCATTCATTGCATACATCGCCCATGCGCACCACTTGTATGGCTTCATGGCACTCCATTTGTCCTTCCAATTGCGGGGGAGCATCTGGGAATACGCGGTAAAGGGGTACAGGTATGGCAAGGCGCGGCAATGGCAGCATAGCCCTGTTGGGGCAAACCAGTACACAACTGGAGCAGGCAAGGTCACAGGCAAGGCAGCGGGTAGATTCTCTTCTTGCTTCGGCAAGGCTGTTAATAGGCTCGGCTGTTTCTTCTGCATCAAGGCGCTTTTTCAGGCGCTCATACAGGGCTTTAATGGGATCGCGGTGTGGCATGGAGAAGTCATGCAAGGATATATTGCTTGTGGCAAGTATGCCTGCCACCACCATTTTGGCCTCAAAAAGCGTGTCTCCAAAAGACGCAGGACCTTTTGTAGGGGTATTGCCATAAATGCAGGCATCTGGCGAGCGTTCCAAATACTGGGTAATTTCTTCTGGCGCTTCTGCAGAAAGGAAAATATGCGCATAGGGTTTGGCTTGGTGTAATAAGGAAAGGTCATCTGTCACAAACAAGCCTTGGTGAACAAGGGCGTCCATATCCTTTTGTAGAGCAGAGCCAAGCTGGCCTGCTTCGCGCTTACGCGCTTCCCAGTCTGTTTCCAGCACAATAACATGCAGGCCGGCAAAAAACAGCATGGCCGCTACGCTAAGCCCAGAAAAACCGGCACCAGCAACCCATACTTCTGTTTGGGGGTAATGGTAGGGGAAAAAAGGGGCAATGCTTTGCACAAAAAAGCGTATACCGTGTATGGTTACCGGGCGTTCCATAAGGCCGCGCGTGCAGGCTTTTTCGCAGGAATGGCGGCAAATAGTGTCGCAAAAAGCGGCCTGTGAGTGATGAAGGGAGTTGGCCATAAGCAAAGACTTACGCGCATTCGTGTCTTGATGGGAAGAAAAAAAGTCTAAATACTCTGGTTGGTTTTGCATGGTTGGGCATACATAATGGCAAGGGGCAACAGCACAGTCAAACACTGGCAATACACGCTTAATCTCGCGTGTTTGGGGAAAGGCTTTTTTATTATACCGGCTATTGGGGGTGGCCGCATATTCTGCTTCTTCTGCAAGGCGCGCAGCCTGTGCTTCTTTGGGGGCAAAGTCTTCTAGTGTA
>CAZPTC010000034.1:0-13793 GCA_964589455.1 uncultured Desulfovibrionaceae bacterium
TCATTACAGGCGAACAGGAACACTCCAGAGAATTTAGTGAAGACGCTTACAAACGTGCGGATGAACCAAAAGAACTGGTCATTGTGCCGGGTGCTGGACATGTAGTCCTTTATGACCGTGTAAGTCTTATCCCCTTTGACAGGCTTACAGATTTCTTTACAAAAAATCTGAAGTAACACAAGAGAAGTATAGTATGTTCAAAACACTTTCAATCGCCTTATTATTGGCTTTTGCCTCTTTCTCCTTTGCTGTTATGCAAGCCTCTGCTGCAGAAAACAAAGTTGCATCAGATGGCGCGCACATGCAAACCTCTAACCCACTTATAGCCACCCGTGTTATAGAAGGTGGCACAAAAATACGCATGCACTTTGGCGATACTGTTATCCCTGGCACGCTTAATGACAGTGAAACCGCCAAGGCCCTTATTAACATGCTGCCGTATACTGTGCGTATGAACAGGTATTCCCACGATTTTTGTGGGGTTATGAAAGACCCTCTGCCGTATAAGGAAGAAAATGTCCATTATGGCTGGCTGAATGGGGATATTGATTTTGCAAGAGACTCTGACTACTTCACCATTTTGTTTGAGGATGAAGAAAATTCAGAACAATACGGGCATCAGATTAATATTGGCAAGATTGACTGCGAGCTTTCTGTCATACAAAATCTGCAAGGAAGCTTTGATGTGCTGATTGAACTGGCAGAGTAAGAGGCATACGACATGCGCCACAGCCGTATAGAGTAGGCTGTGGCGCAGCCATTAAGCGGCGCGCCTGCCAGTAGAAACATGGAATTACCCATCTTCTTGGCAGTATCAGGCTGGCAGTATTGGGCAAAAATACGCACGTTTTGTATATCCACGCCCATAAACATTGTATGTATATACATCTGGTAAGCATTTGGCAAACATTCCATAAACACTTAGCAAACATTGGGCAGGGTAAAAAGCCCGGCCCCTGTTTTGTAGAGGTACTTTATATGCGTAAACATATTCTCATTATTTCCACAAGCCTTCGTCAAGGCGCTAATTCAGACATATTGGCAGAGGCTTTTGCCAAAGGCGCACAGGAAGCTGGCCATATAGTGGAGCATATATCCCTGCGCGACAAAAACATACATTTTTGTAAAGGCTGCCTTGCCTGCCAGAAAACGCAGCGCTGTGTCATCCATGATGATGCAGAGAGCATTGTGCAGAAAATGGGCGCAGCGGATTGTATTGTTTTTGCTACACCGGTGTATTTTTATGCCATGTGCGGGCAAATGAAAACCCTGCTTGACCGTTCTAACCCTTTGTTCACGCAAGACTACGCATTTAGGGATATTTACCTGCTGGCAACTGCTGCAGACAGTGAAGAACAGGCGATACACGGCACACTTACAGGTTTGCAGGGTTGGGTATCGTGCTTTGAAAAAGCAAACCTGAAAGGGGTTGTGCGCGGTGTAGGAGCTACAGATCCGGGTGACATGAAAAATAATCCTTCCGTGCTCATGCTTGCAGAGCGTATGGGCAGGGATGCCTAAAGCAAGGCAAAATGATGGCAGTGGGAGGCAGAACCCCGCCCAGAGCAGGCATAAAGTCTGCAACATGTACGTTTATTGTCACACAACAGTAGATGTTTTTTAGGAAAATGATGACAATGTATGATGATAGTTTTTGGGTATGCCCGCAGGGGAGCAGAATATGGAATTGCGTGTTCTTCGGTATTTTTTGGCTGTAGCAAAAGAAGAAAGTATATCAGGCGCGGCAGATGCTGTGCATGTTACCCAGCCTACGCTTTCCCGCCAGATAATGGAGCTGGAAGAAGAATTGGGGAAAACCCTGTTCTTGCGCGGTAAAAGGAAAATTACACTCACAGAAGAGGGCATGTTCCTTCGTAAACGGGCCCAGGAAATTGTTGATCTTGTAGAAAAAACGGCCTCTGCATTCAGCACGGAAGAAGATATCCGGGGGGAAGTGTGCATAGGCGGCGGGGAAACGGATGCCATGCGTTTTATTGCCCGCGCCGCACACAGCCTTCAGGCATTGTATCCCCATATTTCGTACCAGCTTTTTAGCGGTAATGCGGAGGATGTGGCGGAGCGTCTGGACAGAGGGCTTGTGGATTTTGGCATTTTTATTGAGCCTGCGGATTTATCAAAGTATGACTTTATTAAGCTGCCTATGACGGATATATGGGGCGTGTTAATGCGCAAAGACAGCCCGCTTGCTGCTAAACAAAGCATACACCCAGAGGATTTACTGGGTTTGCCGCTTATTTGCTCTGCCCAACCTATGGTAAAAAACGTCATTGCAGGCTGGATGGGAAATAAGTATGAAAAACTGCACATTATGACAACCTATAACCTGTTGTATAATGCATCTCTCATGGTGGAAGAGGGTATGGGGTATGCGCTGTGTCTGGACGGGATTATTAAAACAAATGATGATAGCCCCTTATGTTTCCGCCCACTTGAACCTGCTTTGGAGGTTGGGCTGGATATTGTGTGGAAGAAGTCCCAGGTTTTTTCCAAGGCAGCCGCAAAATTTCTGGAGCATCTGCAAAAAGCATTAGCCGGTATATAAGGGCTTGTACGCCCATTCCCTGCGCCTGCCCGGGGCATGGTATTTTCTGCTGTATGGGAGAGAAAAATACTTACTGCCTTGGGCAGGCATACCCTTTTAATTTGACAAGCAATATGCTTGGTGCGAGTGTTTACAGGCATATTCACCACGCTGCTCCATGCGTGCATCTTTAATCATCAAGATATGGCCATGAGCACAAGTACAATATCCCCTCCCTCTACACTTGTATCCGCAAATGTGTTAAGCGCGTGCGAAGAATGGGAAAGCTTTGCAGCTATAGCGCACCTTTTGGGTAATGCTGCAGAAGTGACAACAAATACATATTCGCGTGCATTGTCATTATTTGCACAATGTGTTAATGCAAGCAGCACAGCCTTACTGGTATCTGTTCCTGGACAAAATACTGCGTATATGTATGCAGCGCATCCTGCCCTATCTGATAAAACAAAATCCAGTATAGAAAAAGATATGGAAGCATGTATGGCAAATGCACAAATACATGTATGGCATATTGATGAACAGGTAAAAGGCATAGGTACTTTATGCCGTATTGCTGTGCCACTGCTGCACGAAGGCAAGGCCTTTGGCGCGCTTTGCCTTGATATACAAAACACAACAGAAGTGCTACTTGCGCGCGCAAAAAATATGGCAACTGTTGCGGCAGCGCTTTTTACGCCTGGTATGCTTGCTGAAGCCATGAAACATCATACACATGCAGATGAAGACACGCGCATCTCTAAGGTTCTACAGGCAGTAGGCCTTGTGGGCACATCAGAAGCCATGCAGCCCGTTTATGCCCGTCTGGCGCAAGTGGCCCCTACTGCCACAACAGTGCTGCTGCGGGGAGAAAGCGGCACAGGCAAGGAACTTATAGCTCGGGCACTGCACGCCGCAAGTCCACGCGCGCAGGGGCCGTTTGTCTCGCTTAGTTGTGCGGCATTGCCAGAAAGCCTTATTGAAAGTGAGCTGTTTGGGCATGAAAAAGGGGCCTTTACAGGGGCCTTTGCCACGCGAAAAGGGCGCTTTGAATTGGCGCATGGCGGGACGCTGTTTTTAGATGAAGTGGGCGAATTGCCCCTGCTTACCCAGGTAAAGCTGCTGCGTGTTTTGCAGGAGCGCAGTTTTGAGCGATTAGGCGGTATGGAAAGCAGGCAGGTGGATATACGCATTATCACAGCCACCAACCGTTCGCTGGAAGAAATGGTGGACAGCGGGCGTTTTCGGCGCGACCTGTATTACAGGCTCAATGTCTTCTCTATTCATCTCCCTTCCCTGAAAGAGCGCCAAAGCGATATCCTTTTGCTGGCGCATCACTTTCTTGCCCAGTTTGCTGCGCGTCACAACCGTGCTACGCCAGGCATTGCCCTTAGCGCGGCAGACATGCTGCACCGGTATACATGGCCTGGGAATATCCGGGAACTGGAAAATATGATGGAAAGAGCCTTATTGCTGATGGATGGCAGCACGCTGCTTTTACCGCAGCATTTGCCCCCGGAACTGCACAGCGCCACTTGCCCGTTTTGCACAACGCCCCTTCGCGGACAGGCGCAACACAATATGCCCTCTGGCGGCAGCTTGCCCGAACGGCTGGAAGAGCTGGAGCGCGTAAGTATTATTGATGCGTTAACCAGCCAGCACGGGCATATTGGGCAGGCCGCGCACGTTTTGGGTATGACAGAGCGTGTGCTGTACCTGAGAATGCGCAAATACAACTTGTCATTCCAAGAATTTCGGAAACTTCCCGCCTAAATCAACTATTATGTTGAAAAATGTTAATGGATTCCTGTCTGTCAACATAATGGTTGATTTTCTGTTTCTTTATTTTTAAATCAATTATATAAATGTATTAGTTAGATAAATAGTGTGTTCAGCAAAAAACTGCCTTGCGTTGGGCAAAACCGCGCTATTTCTTTTCAACAATAATGTTGATTATTAGTGGGTCACAGGAGCTTGTGGCCCACTTTTTTTGCCTGGTTAAATAATATATATATTTATTTCAAATAATTACAAGAATGATTTTTGGCTGGCATGGAATATGCTTTATATGGGCGTGCCTATCAACAGTGGCGAAACAGGCGATGCGGCACTTTAAAAAATAATTTGTAAGGAGTTTTTTATGACATCTCTTCGCCATAAGGCCATTCTGGACATAGCGTCCGACAAGATAAACCCAGGCTCTCTTAATCTTGCGCCACTTCAGCCAGTTACAGACATGGGTATGCTTTACGCCAAAGATGTTTTCAGTTTGCGGGTCATGCGCGAGCGTTTGCCCCGCGAAACCTTCCGCCAGCTCGAACAAACCATACGCAATGGCGCGCGCCTGCCTGTTGAAATTGCCGATGTTGTGGCAAGCGCCATGAAGGACTGGGCCATTGAGCATGGGGCCACGCACTATACGCACTGGTTCCAGCCCATGACCGGCCTTACGGCTGAAAAGCACGATGCTTTTTTTACCCCCATGCCGGATGGCTACACCATCAATGAATTCTCCGGCAAAATGCTGATTTCAGGAGAGCCGGACGCCTCGTCTTTTCCGTCAGGCGGCATACGCTCCACTTTTGAAGCGCGGGGTTATACAGCCTGGGATCCAACTGTTCCGGTTTTTCTTATGCCTGGCACACTTGGGCACACCCTGCACATTCCTTCCATATTCTATTCTTACTCAGGTGAAGCGCTGGATCGTAAAGTGCCGCTTTTACGCTCCATTGATACACTTTCGCGGCAGGCACTGCGCATTTTGCGGCTTTTTGGCAATACCGCTGCCACGCATGTGCGACCCATGGCCGGGGTGGAGCAGGAGTATTTTCTGGTGGATCGCCGCCTTGCTGCCCTGCGGCCAGATTTACTGTTGTGCGGACGCAGCTTGCTGGGTGCGCCTTCCCCCAAGGGGCAGGAGATGGAAGACCATTATTTTGGCGCCATTCCTTCCCGTGTCATGGCTTTTATGCAGGATGTGGAAGCCAGGCTTTTTGCTTTGGGCATTCCTGCCCGTACCCGCCATAATGAGGTGGCACCCGGTCAATTTGAGTTAGCGCCTTTGTATGAAGAAGCCAATTTCGCCACAGACCACAATATGCTGATTATGAATATTCTGCGGGCCACTGCCGCCCAACATGGTTTTGTGTGTATGCTGCATGAAAAACCCTTTGCCGGGGTCAATGGCAGTGGCAAGCACAATAACTGGTCTTTGTGCGATTCTGAAGGCAATAACCTGCTCAACCCCGGTGATACACCCCTGACAAACGCGCAGTTTCTGGTTTTTCTGGCAGCCATTCTGCGGGCTGTACACCAGCATGGGGCCGTGCTGCGCCTTGGTACTGTAGGCGCTGGCAATGACCACCGTCTGGGGGCCAATGAAGCGCCACCCGCCATTATTTCCGTATATCTTGGGGAACAGCTTACCCAGGTGCTGGACACCCTGACAGGCGGGGCATCCTGTGAAGAAACAGAATCCCGCACCTGCGCTTCCAGCATGGAAATTGGTGTTTCTGTACTGCCCCCATTGCCGCGCGATTTTGCAGACCGCAACCGTACCAGCCCCTTTGCCTTTACGGGTAATAAATTTGAATTCCGGGCTGTGGGTGCATCTCAGGCAGTGGCCCCCATCAATATTGCGCTTAACAGCGCCATTGCCTGCGCTTTGGATGATATAGCCACAGAGCTTGAAGCCAGTGTGGCAGAAGGTTTGCCCTTAACCCAGTCTTTGCAGACTCTTTTGCCCCGGCTGTTTACTGAGCATCGGCCTGTGGTGTTTAATGGCAATGGCTATGCCCCGGCTTGGAAGGAAGAAGCTGTGGCGCGTGGCCTGCCTAATCTCTCTAATACAGTGGATGCTCTTGCTATTTACAGCACGCCGGAAGTGATGGATGTTTTTTTGCGCACAGGTGTTTTATCTGAACGTGAAATGCTGGCCAGACAGGAAATTCTGTTTGAAACATACGTTAAAACCATTACCATTGAGGCCCAGGTTTTGCTTTCACTTCTGCGTGAACGTGTGCTGCCGGCAGCACTGGATGCGCAAAGCAAAGCCGCAGAGCTGGCCCTGCGTTGCCGCACACTTATGGACAGCACAGATACCCTGCCGGAAGAAGCGCGGTTTACGGCATTGCGCAGCCAAACCCTGGGGCTGACACTGGCCATAAAGGAGCTGGAAAAATCGCTCCAGGATATGGCTATGGAAAGGGAGGTGCAGCATCACGCATATCTGGCGCGGGATACTGTGCTGCCTGCCATGAATCGCTGCCGTGTCTATGCGGATACGCTTGAAACTATGGTGGATGACAACGCATGGCCACTGCCTAAATATGCAGAATTACTGTGGCTGCATTAAAAAACACTTTTGCCCTGCGCAGGGGGGATAATTCTCCCTTGCGCGGGTATTGCCATACAGGAGCATCCATGAACAGAATTTTCAATCCGGCGCTGGAACATGATGCGTGCGGGGTGGGCTTTGTGGCACGGCTGGACGGTGTACCACAGCGGCATGTTATCAGCGATGCCATCACCTCCATGCGGCGCATGGCTCACCGCGGGGGGCATGTGCATGATGGTTGTGGCGGTGACGGAGCGGGTATTCTGACGCCTATTCCCCACCAGTTTTTTGTGGCCCAGTGGCCAAAACTTGGACATTGCACAAGGCCTTGGGCTGTAGCCCAGCTTTTTATGCCGCACGACCCGGTACTCCAACAGGCAGTGCGCGTTTGCGCCGCCAATGAACTGGCAGGGCTTGGCCTGCATATTGAAGCGGAGCGGGATGTTCCTGTGGATCCCCATATTCTTATGGAAGATGCCGCCCGTACCATGCCTGTTATGCGGCAATGGCTTCTTTATGCTGCGGATAATACATGCAGGGGGGAGGCGCTGGAGCGCAAATTATACCTGGCCCGGCGTTGTATGGAGCGCAGCGTAGGGGATATGTTGCGCGGGTGCGCAGCGGATGCCAGTAGCTTTTATGTGGCCAGCCTTTCCTCGCGAACTATCATTTATAAGGGCATGCTGGCTGGTGGTAATCTGGCGGATTTATACCCAGATTTAAACCACCCCCAGTTTACTGCCCCTTTTGCTGTGTTCCATGAGCGTTTCAGCACCAATACACTGCCTGCATGGCATCTTGCACAGCCTTTCAGGCTGGTGGCGCATAATGGCGAAATTAACACGCTGAATGGCAACAAGGCCCGCATGCGCATCCGTGAAAGCGCGCTTAAAAGCGCTGTTTTGGGTGACGAACTGGTGCGGGCCCTGCCTGTTATAGAACCGGGTGGCAGTGATTCCGCAAGTTTTGACAATGTGCTGGAACTGTTGGTGCGGGCTGGCTGGGATGTTCCGCACGCTCTTATGGGTATGGTGCCTGAGCCTTTTGGCTCGGCCTTTGTCATGGGTGACAATAAGCGCGCCTTTTATGAATACCATGCGGCCTTTATGGAGCCGTGGGATGGCCCCACCTGCATGGTTTTTACAGACGGCGAAAAGCGTGTGGGCGCGTTGCTGGATCGCAATGGTTTGCGGCCATGCAGGTACAGTGTCAGCAAGGAAGGGGTGGTTGTGCTGGCTTCTGAAAGTGGTGTGGCTGAGCTTGCGCCTGGTGCCCAGCGCGGTATTTTACGGCCGCGCCGTATGCTCATGGCGGATATGTCCCAGCACAGATTACTGGCAGATGCGGAAATTAAAGGCCGTGTTATCCGCGAGCGCCCTTATAGACGCTGGCTGACTGCCCACAGTGTGCGTTTGGAAGACCTTCCTCCTGCCCATTCAGGTATTGCGTCGCATTATGACAAAGGGCAGGAAAAGGAGCTCCAGCAAAAAATATTCGGCATGGACGATGCCGTGATCCGGCGTATTTTGCTGCCCATGTGCCGTGATGCGCAGGAGCCAGTGGGAGCTATGGGGCTGGATTCCCCATTGGCTGTTCTGGACTCTCGGCCACAGCCGCTCTTTGCGTATTTTAAGCAGCATTTTGCCCAGGTGACAAATCCCCCCATTGACCCTTTACGCGAGGCTCTTTCTTTGTCACTCATGCAGTTTCTGGGGTGTGAGCGCAATCTTCTAGAACCCACACCAGAGCATTGCGCCATGCTGCGCCTGTCGCATCCTGTTCTGAATGCACAAGGTATGGAGCGCCTTTGCCATTCTACACGCAGCACTATACGTCTTGCAAGGCTGGACGCCACCTTCTCCACCCAGCAGACAGATACATTGGCGGACGTGCTGGAACGCCTGTGCGCGGACGCGGATACTGCCCTGGCGCAAGGCGCAACCCTGCTTGCCATAAGCGATGCAGCAGCAGGCAAAGAGCGCGTGCCAGTACCCGCGCTTTTGGCAATTACTGCTGTGCATCAGCATCTTATCCGGCAGGGTACGCGGCATACATGCGCGCTTATTGCGGAATCCGGGCAGGCTTTTGAAGTGATGCACATTACGCTTTTACTGGCTTTTGGGGCCAATGCCGTGCATCCTTATGCGGCCCTGCGCGCTGTTAGTTCTTTGGCGGAAGCTGGGCGGGTTCCCGGCAAAAATGGACATGAAGCCAGCGAGGCGTATATAGCCGCATTAAAAAAAGGGCTTTTAAAAGCTATGGCCCGTCTGGGGATTTCTACAATCCGCTCCTTTTGGGGTTCGCAGTGTTTTGAGGCAGTGGGCTTGAGCAATAGTGTGGTGAAGCAGTTTTTTCCCGGTATGGTATCGCGCCTTGGTGGTCTGCACCTTGCGGATATTGCGCATGAAGCCACAGCGCGCCATGCTTTGGCTTTGGAAGAGGGGGAAACCCCGCGGCAAATCCATGCCTGGACACCGCAATCCATACGGCTTTTGCATACGGCTGTTCAAACAGGTGACGCAAAGGCCTATGCGGATTTTGCAAAGGCGGCGGATGAACCATTGCAGCCAATAACTTTGCGGCATACATGGCGTTTTCGGCATACAAACCCTGTTGCTCTGGATACGGTGGAGCCTTCTTCTTCCATTATAGCCCGTTTTTCCGGCGCGGCCATGTCACTTGGTTCTATCAGCGCACAGGCGCATGAAACCATTGCCATTGGCTGCAACAGTGTTGGGGCGCGCTCTAATGGTGGCGAAGGGGGGGAAGACCCCATACGCAATACCCCGGATTCTCTTGGGCGCGACAGGCGTTCCCATGTGCGGCAACTGGCTTCTGGGCGTTTTGGGGTAACAGCGGAATATCTGGCTTTTGCAGATGAGGTGCAGATTAAAATGGCCCAGGGGGCCAAACCAGGCGAAGGCGGGCAGTTACCGGCGTACAAGGTCACTGCAGAAATTGCGGCTTTGCGCGGCTCCATGCCGGGGGTCAGCCTTATTTCCCCACCCCCTCATCACGACATTTATTCTATTGAAGATTTGGCGCAATGTATTTTTGACATCAAAACACTGCGCCCAGATCTTCGTATTTCCGTCAAGCTTGTGGCCCAGTATGGCGTGGGCACAGTGGCTGTGGGTGTTGTAAAAGCGGGCGCGCATATTGTGTGCATTTCCGGGCACGATGGCGGCACAGGGGCTGCGCCTCTTTCCTCTATCAACCATGTGGGCATGCCTTGGGAAATGGGTTTGGCAGAGGCGCATCAGGCACTGGTGGCTAATGGCCTGCGCCGTCATGTGCGGCTACAGGCAGACGGGCTTATGCGCACTGGCCGGGATGTGGTGACGGCATTTCTTCTGGGAGCAGATGAAGTGGCGTTTGGTACATCACTTCTTGTGTCCACAGGCTGTGTGCTTTGTCGGCAATGCCACAAAGGGCGCTGCCAGGCGGGCATTGCCACGCAGGACCCTTCCTTGCGGGCGGCATTTTCCGGCACCCCGGAGCATGTGGCGCGTTACCTGAACTTTGTTGCGGAAGATGTGCGCTGTCACATGGCGCGTCTGGGCATACAAAGGGTAGAAGATATGGTGGGGCTGGGCAGTTTGCTGACACCTGCTGCCATTCCCCCCAAAGCCGCGCACCTGCATACGGAGGACATGCTGCAAGACCTGCCCTTTGCAGGCATGCCACTGTGCCGGGATGCGCTGCATATCCGCCCGGCAACAGCTTTGGAGGCAGACTTGGATCATTGCGCAAAAAGCCTTGTATGTGGAGAAAAGGCTAAGCTTACATACACCGGCATTATCCAGAACACAGACAGAGCTGTTGGGACGCGCCTTAGCGGAAGGTTCGCGCGGGAAGGGCTGCATTTTCCTGACCATGCGCTGACAGCCCACCTGCATGGTTCGGCTGGGCAGAGTGTGGGGGCATTTCTCAGCCGGGGCATAACCCTGAACATTTGCGGTGACGCAAACGACTATGCGGGCAAAGGGCTTTCTGGCGGCATTCTTATTGTAAGGCCTGAGGCGCAAGACCTTTTGCAGGAGCAGACAGTGGCGGGCAATGTGGCGCTTTACGGTGCAACCGCAGGGGAAGCATGGTTTTGCGGCACTGCGGGCGAACGCTTTGCCGTGCGCAACAGCGGGGCCATTGCTGTTGTGGAAGGTGTGGGAGACCATGCCTGCGAATACATGACAGGCGGCATTGTGCTTGTGCTGGGGGAATGCGGGTACAATTTTGCGGCTGGTATGAGCGGTGGCATGGCCTTTGTGTATGACCCCGGCGAACGCTTCCAAAATCGCTGCAACACAGACAGTGTGGATTTAGAGTCTTTGTGTGCGCATGAAGATATAGAGCTTGTGCGGCGTTTACTGGCCCAGCATGTGGAATATACGGGGAGCGTCCGCGCACAGGCCTTGCTGGGTAATTGGGACGCCGTCCTGTCGCTTTTTGTCAAAGTCATGCCACTTGAGTACAAAGACGCCCTTGCCCGTCAGTCAAGGGAGCATATACACAGCGCTGATACGGCGTCTGCCACGGAAGAAGTGTATCAGGGGGAGGAGCAGCGCTAAACTTTGCCTTAATGCACAGCGCAGGTGATACATGGGCTTTTGTACAGCAAGCCATGTATCACCTGCGCTATCTTTAAACGCGCTGCTTTTATTTGTGTTAACCGGGCATGTTTTTTGCTGCCTGATAATGTTTGCGCAGGGTTTTTCGTGCATGTATTTTTGCGGAAAGCCAGGGGAAAATGCCTATGCACATAAGAACAAACACCCAGAGATTGCCACTGGCAGGGTTATAAGCGGCCATAAGTTCACCCCAAGACGCCTTCAGGATAAAAATACCCATGGCGCATTCAAATGCAACAGCCAAAACCACCCAACATGCACCTGTGATGATATATGTTCGCTGGTTTGCTGCTCCCAAACGCGGCACAAAAAACCAGCAAAGAAGAAAAACCAGGGCACTCAGTACTATACCACTTAAAGGCAGGGCGTATTTCCCCATAAGCGGCTCCAGAAGACTATCCCGCATAAAGCCATTGGCTATAGCAAGAGGAATAATAAGTACCCATATTGCCAGTGATTTTCCTACAAGGCGCCAGTCAGTGCGCGCGCACCCTGTTTGTCCGTCTGCTATGTTGTTTTGCAAAAGTAATGGTTTCTTCATATACGCACCTCAATGTATGCCGCGCCTGTTACCCCGCGAAAAGGGGCATAATAACAAGAAGAACAGCCAGCAGGATAAGCACGCCGCCTGCCAGCCCTTCAATAAAGGGTATACATTTCCACAAGCGCCGCTGCATGCCCGGCCGGGAAATAAGCCATGCCAGACCCGTATCCCACACAAATACCAGAGAGGTCATCCATACTCCGCAGAAAAGCTGCTGGGCTGGGCTTGTGTTTGGGCCAAGGATAACAGTCATCAAGGTTAAATAAAAAATGGCGTTTTTGGGGTTGAGCAGAGCAGAACCCAGCCCGGCAAACAGTTGCCGCAGAGGGGAGAGAGCAGGCTGCTCCCGGAAGTCTGGCTCTGCCACGCCTGCGCTTCTTACCTGTAGCGCGCGGCGGCATGAGGTAAGCAGCATCCAGCCCATCCAGGTAAGATACAAGGCGCTTGCCAGCTCCATGCTGCGGTAAAGTATAGGTGAATGCCTTATGGCTGTCCACCCTGCTACAGCAAGGGCAATATACACGGCATTACCCAAAGCTATGCCCAGGCAGATAAAAAGGGCCCCGCGCAGGCGGTGGCGCACCGCATGCCCGATAATAAGAAAAAAGTCTGGGCCGGGGCTGAGCAAAGCCAGAAAATGGGCCAGAGCCAGAGCGGGAAAAGCCGCAGGGATAAAGGATACAAAAGCGCTTATCATGGGAAGCCTCCATAGAGGAGACTATGCCCATTATTGCCCTTTATTTCTTGTACGGATGTAACATGTCATAGCGATAACGGCCTGGTGTAACCGCACAGAATGCCACAAATACGCGGTGGAAATGGCTTTGATCTGTATAGCCTGCGGCCAGTGCTGCCTCAGTAATGCTTTTGCCCTGCCGCAGCATACGGCGTGCTTTTTCCAGCCGCAGGCAGTGCATATACCGGCTGGGTGGCAGGCCTGTGGTGCGGCGCACAGCGCGGGAAAAACTTTCGCGTCGCATGCCAGCAGCCCGCGCTAATGTGGAAACAGTGGGAACCCCGCCATAGCTTGTGTCTTCCGTATAGCGCAAGGTAGGTAACTGGGGTAACGGGGGCAACTGGGGTAACAGGGGTAACTGGGGGTTGTGCGTCTGGCATTCCGCGGCGGAGCGTCCATGCTGCGTGCGTAATTCCAAAAGCAAATCTCTCAGCATGTCCACCGCATTTTCCTGACCTGCGCGTATAACGTCCATAACAGCCGTAGCTTTGCGGAACAGGGTGGCATCTTTAATACGCGGCGGGCATGGGGTAAGACCCTCTGCCATGCACTCCTGAAGCCAGGCTTCGTCTATAAGCAGCATGTGGTAACTGCGCGGGCCGCCAACAGGGTTGCAACTGTGTACACTGCCCGGCGCAATGAGGACAATATCGCCTTCTTCTGCCAGAGATTGTGTGCCGTCCAGAGTGAAAAGAGTCTTCCCCCGGAGTATAAGACCCAGAGAAAAAGCGGAATGCACGTGCGCGGCATAGGGCATGGTGCTGTCCAGTGTTGTTCTGAGTTCCAAAAAAGGCGCGCCTTCTGGCACAAAAAAATGCTGGCTGGTCACAGGGCAAATGTCTGGACTAATATTGTGGAGTTGGGAGTTTTTTGTCATGATAAACCTCACACTACAGAAAAAAGGACTTAAATTTTTACATATAAGCCCGTGCTTTTATTCTGGTGGAGCTGGACAGAATTGAACTGACGGCCTCTTGAATACCATGTTATAGGCGAATGTTTTCTATAGG
>CAZPTC010000035.1:0-13760 GCA_964589455.1 uncultured Desulfovibrionaceae bacterium
ATGGGGGTTTGGGGGAAGGGGAGAAAACTTTTTTTGCAAAAAAAGTTTCCCCCCCTTCCCCCAAAAAACTCTCCCTACTCTTCCAAACCCAGCACTTGCCGGGCAGTGTGTATGCTTTGCTGGCGTTTGCGGGCATCGTCTTCGCCGCCGCAGTCTGGGTTTTTATGGCTTTGGGTGCGCAGGTAGTGCAAGGGGGCGTGGTTAAATTTACGCGCCAGGGAGTGGGCCATTTGCTCAACGGCCTCGCGGGTGGCAGTGTCCACTGGGCCTTGGGTAGCAAGGCGTTTCAGGGTACGCGCCACTTCTGCCTGGGCAAGGGCTTCGCCGCGGCGCACAATGGCTACCATAGTGGGCTGCATATCCATTTCTGCAAGCCATGCGCCAAAGGCTGTTGTTTCTTCCCCAACAATACCGCGTGCTTTTTGGGCTTCGTTTTGGCGTTTGCCCACATTATCTTCCACCACTTCTTTTAAGTCGTCCAGGTCATACAGGTACATATTATCAAGCTGGTTCACCTGGGGGTCAATGTCCCGCGGCATGGCAATATCAATAAGGAACATGGGGCGGTGCTTGCGTTTTTTAATAACGGCCTTCATGTCTTCCATGCGCAAAATAAGGTCTGGCGCGCCTGTGGAGCTGATGACAATATCGGTGACGGCAAGCTGCTCAAAAAAAACTTCAAAGGGCACGGCATGCCCCTGCACGCGGGCTGCCAGCTCCTGCGCGCGCTCAAGGGTACGGTTGGTCACGCAAAGGCGTTTAACCCCTGCCTGAACAAGGTGCATGGCCGCAAGTTCTGCCATTTCCCCGGCGCCAATAAGCAGGGCTTCGCGCTCTGGCATATCGTCAAATATCCGTTTGGCAAGTTCAACGGCGGCGTAGCTGATAGAAACGGCGCTGGAGGCAACGGCGGTTTCTGTGCGTACGCGCTTGGCAACAAAAAAGGCCTTGTGCAAAAGTTTGCTGAGTATGGGGCCAGTAGCACCGGCTTTAATGGCAAGGCGGTAGGCATCTTTTAGCTGACCCAGAATTTGCGGTTCGCCAAGCACAAGGGAATCTAAGGAGGAGGCAACGGAAAACAAATGGGAAACTGCTTCTAAATCTTGGTACTGGTAAATATAAGGCTGTAAGGAATCCACATTTTCGCCGCAGGCTGCTGCCCAAGTGGCAAGGGCCTGGCTGGCAATGTGGGCATCTTCACCCACAAGCATAATTTCCACGCGATTACAGGTGGAAAGAATAAGGGATTCGCGAAAAATATGGGGGGGCAAAAGCCAGGTATCCGGCTTTACAAAGGGGGTAAGGGCAAAGCGCTCCCGTACTTCTACGGGGGCGGTTTTGTGGTTGAGGCCAAGAAGGAAAATATGCGACGCCATAATGGCCTATACCAACAGGTTATGGTGGGTGGAAAAAAGGGTGTTCACCACTAAAAGCGAGAAAAGCGAAAGGGCGAAAACAAAAAGCGCCATAAGGGCCGGCTTTTTACCGCACCAGCCAAGAGCCTCGCGTTGATGAAACAAAACCGCGTACACAATAAGCACAAGCAAAGAAAAAACTTCTTTTGCATCCCCTGTAAGAACAGCGCCCCAGGCAAGGCGTGCCCACACAAAACCAAGCAGAACCCCTACAGCAAAAAGGGGAAACCCAAAACGTGTGGTAAGGGCATTGACTTTATCCAGCATGGCAAGGGAGGGCAAGTCTTTCTGGTGAACAGAAAGCGGGGTTTTCTTTTTAATGGCTTTTTCCTGCCACAGAAAAAGCAGGCCTGCCACAGCCCCAATGGCCATAAAGGCAAAAGCGGTAAATACTGTGACAAGGTGCAATATAAAGACAGGCCCATACAAAGATGCTTCTACTGCGCTGGCTTGCCTTTGGCTTAAAAGCACAAAAAGCGCAAGAAAAAAGGCAAGGGGGGCAGCGGCTAAAAGCAAAATTTCTATTTTAAGCCGCCACCAGGCAAGCAGAGCTATGGCAACAAGACCCCAGGCCAGGAACAGCAAATAGCTTTCCCGCCCCGTAAAAAACCCATTGCTGTAAAGGCTAAGCATCCATGCGGTTTGCCCGGCAAGGCCAATTAAGCAAAAAGCCAGACCCCAGCGACCCAGATTTTTTCTGCGCGCAAGAAAGCCCAGCACAAGCAGCACACTTGCGCAGGCATAAAAAAGCAGGGGAAGAAAGGCGAGTATATTCATAGTTCAAACAGGTAGTGATAAAAAAAGAGCATCAACAAGCTTGGGCGCTAACCGCGCCCATACCTCGCGCTCTTTGTTATACGAAATTGCGCAGGCCTCTGCAAGTACTGCCTTGCATATTCCTAAGTTTTTTTCTGCAAGCGCATCCGCAAGGGTATCAGCCAGTGCCCCTTTGGCAAGCAGGCGAAAAAACATGCCGTTTTCTTCACTTGTTTCCCCTAATGCCAGCACTGGTTCTCTCAGTGCGCCAAGAAAATCCAGCAGAATTTCTTTATTTGTGTAGTTTGCGTCCAGCCAGGTTTCCAGTTCTTTTTTAAAGGCGCGGGTAAAGGCGGGGCTTTTGCCAGATGTAGAGAGCGCAAGGGTAAGGGAACCCCGGCAAATATGGGAAGGCACAAAAAAATCGCTTTCCGTGGGGTTATCTGCAATATTGCATAAAATACCGCGGTCATGGCATAAGGCGGCAACATGGGCGTTAAGGGCGGCATTTCCACTGGCAGCAAAAACAAGGCGGCAATTATGCAGGTCTTCTTCTTGAAAAGGCCTGTTTTCAAAGCTAAAGCCAGGGTTATTGGTAAAGGGGGCTATTGCTTCAGGTATGCGGGTATCCAACATACACACAGTAGCCCCGGCTTCCAGCAGGGTGCTGACTTTACGGCAGCCAACCGCACCTGCACCAATAACCAGGCATTTAACGCCGCGCAAAGAAAGAAAAAGGGGATAATATTCCATGACGTAAGGGGTTTCCCCTCCTCAAGCGCATTCCCAAGCCTAAAAAAAGCTTGCACTTTTCAAAGAGAGGGGGTAAAGGAGTTAGCTGTCGGGATGTGGCTCAGTTTGGTAGAGTACAGCGTTCGGGACGCTGGGGCCGAAGGTTCGAATCCTTTCATCCCGACCATTTTTTTGGCAGGTTCACCCTGCCTTTTTTTGTTAATCGTCCGATTTTTGGGGCTTGCGCGGGGCTGCGTACGCAATATTATGCACAGTAAGAATACCCAAAAGGCGCACCCAGGATTTTGCTAAAAGCTCGCGACAATGGCTTTTATTGGGGCCTTCCGGGCTTTCTTCACCCAAAATGTCTGTGCAGTGTATACTACCCCAGCGGTCTGTTGTTTCTTCGTTAAACCAGTCAACAAATTCTTCAAGCACAATTTTTGCGCCGGGCATGGCAGTCTCATCGTCTGCTGTCTGGCGGCCAACAAGGTAGGCCAAAACGCAGCAGCCGCCTGTAAGTATGCCGCATGCGTCGCCAGACTGCCCAATGCCGTGGCATAAGCCGGAAAGGGAACGGACAAGGTCATCATTATCCTTGCCCTGGGCCTTCAGTATCAGAAGGGCCAGTATCTGGCTGCAGCAATAGCCCTTTTCGGATAATGTGAATATTGCATGTTCAAGTGGTTCCATATTGTTATGCCCCTTATGCGAATTTTTCCCAATAATAAGCAGGAAGCAGGCTAAGGGCAAGAAAGAATTGTGTCCCTTTTTCTGCAACAGCGTATAACCCACTTATTTTACGCGCATTATATATATGTTCAAAAAACTGACACCCTGTTTTTCCGCACAGGAAAAGGCTAAACACGCCGCCACAGGCCCATTATTTGCAGGGTATGGGCATGCTTTGCCGCCATACAGGAAATGTCAGCGCCAATAGTGCAAGTTATAAGCAGAAAATGCTTTTGGCACACTTTGTGCTTATTTTGTGACAGGCGGCAAAAAATCACCGCCTCACATTGGGATTATTAAGGATGACACCACCATGATAGCACGCACGCATACCAAGAGGCAGGACACATTTATGGACAGAGAATTAGTGATACGCGCGGCAGAAAACCTTGCCACAGAAGATAAAGACATACTCGCTTTGCTGGAACAAACAACAGGCCACAGTGGCGCTGTTGTGGCGTATGATATGCGCCTAAGGCACGGGCTTATAGATTCTCTGGAAAATTTGGGCAAAGGCACGCGCCTTTTGCTTATGGTGCTGAAAGACCAGGAACAGGCACTTTCGCCAGAAAACCGCATTTTGTACCAGCAGGCATTGGGGCAAATTTCTGTATCTGCAAATCAGGGCACTGAATGGGTTTTGCGTTCACAAGATTTTGACAGTGAAATAAGCCTGGCTATTGAAGACGACTTTCCTATTTTGCTGCAATAACTACTTCCCTAGAGCATATCCGAAAATTATTGCAACAAGTTGCGATAATTTTCAAAAGACACGCTTGCTTCGTCGTGACGGCGAAAAAAAATTTCGCCTACTCTTCGCAACGGACGTCTGCTCCCGCAGTCGCCAGAGCATTTCGCGTTTATTAACGGAAATGCTCTAAGCGCCATACATCCAGCACGTCAGAACTTGTATACACATCTACCAGAGCATCCGGCACAAGCCCCCGGATGCTCTGGCTGTTTAAGGCAAGCTGCCGCACACGGGTAGAACTTATTTCCAAACGGGGCATACGCACAAAGGTAATGCTGCTGTCTGTGTCAAAACTAAGGCTTGGCAGGCGCTGGCCAAAAGCGCCTTGTATGGATGCCATTTTCAGCTCAGGCCAGTATTCTGCGCAAATACGCCTGAAGCGCCCTGCTCCACCTCCGCGGGAAACCACCACAAGGTGCGCCCTTTCCCATAAATCTAAGCCCTTGTACCATGTACGCAGGCAGGCAAAATCTTCTAAGCCCAGTAAAAAATAGGGTTTTATATTATTGTGACGCGCGCTCCATTCCCCTAGAGAAATATAGGTATAGGAAGGGCCTTCCATTTCCCCTTCCAATAAATTGAGCCCAAGAGAATTTTCCCCTTCAATGGCTTTTTGTATACACGCGGCGCGCGTAGCAAAAGGTAAAATGCCAAGAGCCGCTTTATGGGGCGGAATTTTGCACGGGGTAAGCAGCACTTTTTTAAGGCCAAGCGCTTCTGCTGCTTCAATGGCATGGCGTAAGTGCCCGTTATGCACAGGGTTAAATGTACCACCTAATATACCAACCCGTTCCTCAGCCTGTTCCATATCCATACCTCTTTCATACGCTGCGCGTACCAGAATGGGGAAAATGTAGAGTATAATTTTCACTCTGTAAAGGCACAAGACAGGATAGCAAGCACAGCCAAGCTTGCCAAAGCAGGGGCTTCCCGGTATAGAAGGAAATACACTGAAGCGTTATACCGCGCGTTCACCGTTTTTTTATGGGGTTAATATGGAACAAAGCATCCTTTTGGCCGACCTTGTACGCGATATAGGCAAAAATGCCCGCGCGGCTTCCCGCGTTTTGGCAGCCGTACCCCCTGCTGTTAAAGTGCAGGCACTTGAAAATCTGGCAGGCCTGCTGGAAGCTGGCAGCGCAAAAATTCTCAAAGCCAATGCGCAGGATATGGAACAGGCCCGTGCTGCTGGTCTTGATGAAGCGCGCCTTGGTCGCCTTTCTATGACAGAAAAAACCATACACGAAATGGCAGCAGCCTGCCGTTTTGTGGCGGCGCAATCAGACCCTGTTGGTGCCATAGAAGAAGAATGGCAGCGCCCCAATGGCCTTATGGTTGGGAAAATGCGCGTACCCCTTGGGGTTGTAGCTATGGTGTATGAAGCCAGACCAAATGTGACTATTGATGCGGCCATTATATGCTTAAAAGCGGGCAATGCGGTTATTTTGCGGGGCGGATCAGAGGCGTTTGCCTCTAACCAGATTTTGGCGGCCTTTTTGCAGGAAGCTTTGCAAAGCGCTGGCCTGCCTGCTGAATGCGCGCAGGTATTACCCATGACAGACCGCGCAGCCGTACAAGAGCTGTGCAAGCTGGAAGAATATATTGACGTGATGATACCCCGCGGCGGGGAAGAGCTTGTCCGCACAGTGACAAGCCTGGCCACCATGCCCGTGCTTAAGCACTACAAAGGCGTGTGCCATGCTTTTATTGACGAAAGTGCGGATATACCCATGACGCTTAATATTGTGCGCAATGCCAAAGTGCAGCGTCCTGGTGTATGTAATGCCTTGGAATGTTTGCTTGTGCATGAAAAACTGGCGCAGGAATTTTTGCCGGCTCTGGAACAACACTTGCCAGAAGTAGAATTACGGGCCTGCACAGCCTCTTTGCCGTATCTGCAAAAGGCTGTACCTCTGCACGCATCGGATAAAGGGCAGGAATTCCATAGCCTTATTATGGCAGTGATACTTGTGCCTTCGCTGGATGCTGCCCTTGCCCACATAGCCAAGTATGGCTCCCATCACACAGAGATTATTTGCACCAATAATTTAGCCCACTCCCAACGCTTTTTGCGGGAAGCAGATGCCGCTATGGTGGCGGTTAATGCCTCTACCCGCTTTAATGACGGCGGACAGTTAGGCCTTGGGGCAGAAATAGGCATTAGCACATCTAAGCTACATGCGTATGGCCCTATGGGCGTGAAAGAACTTACCACCACCAAATTTGTGGTGACAGGGCATGGGCATATACGCGAATAAGAGCAATGCCTAACGCGCCAAATGCTCCAGACTCTTGCAAAGACTCTCTAATACTTCTGGCACATGTATTTCCTGCACATTGGCGGAATCGCCTAGGCCAGTGGGCCAAACACAGGCATCGTACTGGCCAAGGGGTTGCCACATACCAGCCATAGGGCCATTAAATAGAGCTGTGACAGGCGTTTGCACAGCATTGGCAAGCATAACCGCGTCTAAAGAAGACGTTACCAGTCTGTCGCATGTTTGCACAAGCGCTGCTGTGTCCTGAAACGTATGCATCATACACAGTGCGCAGTAACTATCTGGGATACTGGCAAATACCTGTTGCAGGGCTTTGTCTTCTTCACGCAACACAAGTAGTATTTCCAGCGCATTCCCTAATTGCTCGTGAACTTGTACAATAAGCCTCGCAAATTTTTCTGCATCCCATACCAGCGGGTCTTTGGCCGGGCCAGGGAAAACAGCAAGGCGTATGGCGCTTGCGCGCGGGTAATCAAGCTGCATGCGCATTTGTGTTTGGGGGGAAAGCGCAAGCACTGGCCAATAAGAGGCCATAGGTATCCCTATGTTTTCCATAGCTTGCATAAGGTGCAGGGAATAATGCTGGGCATCGCCCCCATGCACAAGATGGGTAAAAGCCTTCTGCCTGCGCGGGTAAATGCTGAAAAACGCTACTTTGTAGGCCGCTGGGGTATGACGAGTAAACATACAGGCAAGCCGGTTTGCAGAAGAAAAACACAAAATGGCAAAATAACGCTGCAAACGCAATGTTTTCAGCATGGACAAAACCGCACGCAGCGCGGTGGAAGCCAATGTGTGGACAATGTCTATTTCCGGGTTATGCAAAAGGGCGGGTGTACCCTGCATGGTAAGCACTTCCAGCTTTGCTGCCGGATAGGCCACACGCAAGGCAGCAATAGCGGGGCTTAGAGCCAAAAGCTCCCCTACTGAGCCAAAGTGGATAAGCAGCAGTTTTTGCCCATCCCATTGTGGTTTTTTCTCCAGCACCCGCATGGTAAAATCCCCTGATTTTGCTGACAAAGAAAAAGATGTTGAAAAAAAATAGGTTTGTGCGTATGTTTAACCTTCCTCAATTTTTCCCATCTGTCAACTACAACATTACCAAGAGCAGGGAACATATATGCCCCAGACTGAACCCATTATGCTTAACACGCATGAAATTTTAAACCTTCTGCCTCACCGCTACCCTTTTTTACTTGTAGACAGAGTGACAGAGCTTGTACCAGGCAGCCATGTAAAAGCCTATAAAAATCTGACCATGAATGAGCCTTTTTTTCAAGGCCACTTCCCTGGGGCCCCTGTTATGCCCGGCGTTCTTACTATCGAAGCTCTGGCACAGGCTGGCGTATTGCTTGTGGTAAAAAGCCTGCCAGAATTAGAAGCCAACCCCAATATGCTGTATATGTTCACTGGGATAGAAAAAGCCCGTTTCCGCAAGCCCGTATTCCCTGGTGACAGACTGGATTTAGAGTGCGAAAACCTGCGCCATAAAATGGCCCTGTGGAAAATGGACGCTAAAGCTTATGTAGACGGAAAGCTGGTGGCAGAAGGTATTCTTACAGCCACAGGCACACCACGCGACACATTCTAGCCTTTTGAACAGGAAAACCCATGCCGCAGAATATACACCCCACAGCTTTTGTTTCCCCAAATGCCATTTTAGGCGAAGACGTTGAAATTGGGCCATGCGCCGTTATAGAAGGCGATGTTACCCTGGGTGACCGCACCAAAGTAGACGCTTTTGCTACAGTAAAGCAATACACAAAAATGGGCACAGATAACCATGTGCATTCTTACGCGCTGGTAGGCGGGGTTCCACAGGATTTAAAGTTTGCCGGCGAAGTTTCCTGGCTTATCATAGGGAATAATAACCAAATACGGGAATTTTCCACAATGCACCGCGGAACAGAAGGCGGTGGCGGTGTTACAACCATTGGCGATAACAACCTTTTTATGGCCTATACCCACGTTGCGCATGACTGCCAGTTAGGCAGCAATATTGTTATGTCTAACAACGCAACACTTGGCGGGCATTGTGTAGTAGAAGATGGCGCTATTTTAAGCGGCCTTTCTGCTGTGCACCAGTTTGGGCGCATTGGCAGGCACGCCTTTGTGGGCGGCATGACTGGCCTGCCCCAGGACTTACCCCCGTGGATGCTGGCAACAGGGGTACGGGGGGGGGTGCAGTCTCCCAATATTGTGGGACTGCGGCGCGTAAAAGCCCCTATGGCTCTGGTAAGTGCGTTTAAAAACGCCTACCGACTTATCTGGCACTCTGGTATGCCGCGTGCAGAAGCTTTGCAAAAATTAGAAGAAGAGTACCCACATTTTGAAGAAGTCATGCATTTTGTGCAGTTTATCCGCGAAAGTGAGCGCGGTATTTTACCTGCGGAAGAAAAAAATTCATAAAAACCCGCCCAGCATGGCGCTGGACAGGCTTTCAGCTTTGTGTTAAATGTTGCGCATAGGTTTTATTGGTGTGTATAGTACCATTCTGCGGGACAAACAAACAGCGCGTCTCGTCGCATGAAGGAGCATTGTGTGGATACCAGACTCATTTTCATTTTTTTAGGTGTGGTTCTTCTTGTTCTTGTGCTTATTTGGCGAGTTCGCAAACCTAAAGACACAGCCGGAGAAGGCGCAGCTCCCAAAAGCCGCGTAAAAGGCGTAGACGGGATTGCCGGACTTACAGAAGAAAAAGCACCTGAATATAAAATTGCTATGAACCCTGGGCAAGAAAAGCCCACAGTCTACGCGCTCCAAACCTGCCGCCATTGCGTAAAAATGCGGGAATTTTTGGGTGAAAATAACATTGATTATGATGTTATTTATGTAGACAGTTTTGTGTCCGAGGCAAAAGAAAATATCATGGAAAAAGTGCGCCAGCTCAATCCGCGCGGGTCTTATCCCACCTTGGTGGCGACAGACGGACGGGTTGTAGTGGGTTATCGCGAACAACTCATGCGGGAGGTCTTGCTTAATGACGCCGGAAATGCTGCTTGAAATACTAAAAAAGGAAGAAGCCAAAGGCTACTTTCTCCATGCTGATGAAGAACACGTTATGGGCACTATTGAGGGCCTGATTGAAAACCATAATACCCACGGGTATTTATGTTGCCCTTGCCGTATGCCCTGCGAAGACGCAGTGCATGATGAAGATATTATTTGCCCATGCGCGTATAGAGATGAAGACATGCAGGAATTTGGCGCATGTTTTTGCACCCTGTTTGTGACAGAAGAAAATAAAGACGACCCCAACTTTTTCCCGGAAGTGGACGACAGGCGTCCCATAGAAAAAGTTAAATAGCAGCCGCATGGGCAAGCTGTCTCTGCATTGTATGTTGCCATTGTATGCGCCTGGGCAGTACCCGGTTTGCGCCTTCTTATGGCATACGCAACAGTGTTTGTGCATAGTGTATCCGCATAAACATTCTCCCATTTCTATCAATCCTGGAAATAGAATACATGACACACACAACACAAGAAACCCTGGCACCAGTAAGGAAAAAGCTGACTGCCGGGCTTATTTTTTTGCGGGAATGGGCAAGCGCCCCTGCACGCATGGGTATGGTATGCCCAAGTGGTAAACGGCTTACACGCGCCATGGCTAGCCGTGTTCCAAAAGGGGATGGCCTTGTGGTAGAGCTTGGGGCTGGTACAGGTGTTGTTACCCAAGCTTTATTAGAGGGTGGTGTTCATCCAGACCGCCTAGTGGTATTAGAACTTGCCCCCGGCATGGTAGACGTGCTGCGTATGCGCTTCCCTGGCATACGGGTTATCCAGGGCGATGCGGCCCAGCTTTCCCATTACACAGGTGGCAGGCCTATTGACTGCATTGTTTCCTCTCTTCCGCTTGTTTCCCTTCCCCAGGAAGTGCAAGACGCCATTACGCAAGAAATTATGCTGCACCTTGGGCAAGGCCTGCTTATCCAGTACACATATTCTTTTGCGCCGGAACACGCGCTGGATAAAGCCAATTTCCGCCGAATTTCCGCCAAAAGAATATGGCTTAATATTCCCCCTGCAAAAGTTATGTGCTTTCGCACACCACATGCCTAAACAAAAATCTTTATAAAAAAGTTGTCATTCCAGTTGATTAAACAAACATAAAAAGTTTTTCCGCAAAACTGGCACAATGCCATTGCGTTTTCCCTCGTTTTTCTATAAGCTATCTGGAACAGAATATACGGGAAGTGAGCACGCGGTATGCACGCTACCTTTCCTTTTTCGCATGTACACCCCTATCAGCAGAGGCATCGGGATGGAGGAAAAAAACACAAGTCCCCAAACGGCAAAAGCCAGTAGCGGCAAAGGCAGCGTAATGGGGCCCTTATTAGTGGGCCTTGTGGTGGCGCTTATCCTGGGCTGGTGGGTTTTCCCCCAGCTTATGCTTGTGGAAAAAAAGCAACCTATTGCGTTTAACCACGTGTTACACGTGCAGGAACAAGGCATGGATTGCGCAGAATGCCACTATCTACGCGAAGACGGTACCTTCCACGGCCTGCCTACAACAGAAGACTGCGCCCAGTGCCACTCTTCCGCGCTTGGTGAAAACCCGGAAGAGATTCGTTTTGTCACAGAATATGTAGACGCTGGACGCGAAATACGCAATGAATGGCTTGTTTACCAAAAACAGCCAGATAACGTATTTTTCAGCCACGCCGCGCACTCTAAAGAGCGTTGTGAATCCTGCCATGAGTACGAAGTGACAGCAGATTTGTGCAACCAGTGCCATCTTAATATGGCTGAAACCAGCACACCACCCGTGTACAAGGAAAACCGCCTTTCTGGTTACTCCAAGAACACTATGGTCATGTGGACATGCGAAAACTGCCACGCTTTAGACGGCCACGCAGGTAACACAAACGCAAGCAACGCTTGCTTTGTCTGCCACAAGTAAGGAGGGGATATGCTTAGCAGACGTGGATTTCTTGCCCTGGGCGCGGGTGCTACCGCGGGCCTTGTGGCATCCCCCATTATTTGGAATACCCTTTATGACGCTGTGTTCTGGACCCAAAACTGGAGCTGGATACCGCGCCTTCAATACGGTGCTAATGCCTACATTCCTACAGTAAGCAAGCTGTGCCCCTCTGGCACAGGCATACTTGTCCGCCTGGTAGAAGGCCGCCCCGTGCGCGCCCTTGGCAACCCGGATAACCCCCTTTCCCAGGGTGGCCTTACAGCCCTTGCAGCAGCAGAAACCCAGCTTATGGTCAGCCCTGCACGCCTGAAAAAGCCCCTTAAACGCTCCCCAGACGGCGCGTATGTGGAAATTACATGGGAACAGGCAGAAGCGCTTCTTCTGGAAAAATTTGAAAGCGCGGGCGACAGTGTTGCCTGTGTTTCCGGTGACCAGAATGGCACAATAAATGAACTGCTTTCTGCCATTTTGGCAGGCCGTGGCAGCGCAGACTTCTACCTTATGCCCTTTGAAGAGCAGCCCGCCACTAAGGCATGGGACGCTATGGGCGGTCAAGGCCGCCTTGGGTATGATATAGAAAATGCGGATTATATTCTCTCCCTTGGCGCAGATTTTCTGGAAACATGGGGCACAGTTGTGCGCAACCGTAAGGCTTTCAGTGCAGGTAAACCTGCCGGGGAAGACAAAACCCTTACAGTTGCTTTTGCAGGCCCCCTGCAAAATAACACCGCTGCTGGCGCTGATGTTTGGCTGCCGTGCTACCCAGGCACAGAAGGTATTCTGGCTCTTGGCATAGGCAATGCCCTTATACAAAAAGGTGTTAGCGCTTCCGCCTTCGGCTTTGGTGCCTATAAAAACTTGGTTGCCGCCTTTACACCAGAAAAAACAGCAGAACTTACAGGCGTACCCGCTGACCGCATTACGGCAGTGGCAGATGGCCTGAAAAATGCCAGCGCCCCGCTTATTATTGCAGGCTCTGCCTTAGGCAGTGGCACTTGCCCAGAATGTGTTTCTGCTGCTCTTGCGCTGGATTTACTTCTGAATCGTATGGGCCAGCCTGGTGGCATTGTCAACCTGCCCTTCCCTTCTAAAGTATTGCACGCAGCAACTGGCTACCGCAATCTGCTCCATAAAGACTTTGTGGCATACTGCCGCAATGTAAAAAGCGGTGCGGAAGCAAGCCCCAAACTGTTTGTGTTGTATGAAGCAAACCCCGTATATGCCTTGCCGCCTGAAGCAGGTGTGGATGCTCTTTTTGGCAAAAACACCTTTAAAGTGGCATTCAGCAACTTTATGGATGAAAGCGCAGAAAAGGCAGACCTTGTCTTGCCTGCTGCTATGGGTATTGAACGCTTTGACGATGTGTATACCCCCTATGGCTCTGGCTATGTCAGTTACGCGCTTGCGCGCCCTGCCATTGCCCCGCTTTACCAGGCGCGTCCTGCCGGGGAAACCCTGCTTACCCTTGCCGCATCTTTAGGCTTAGAGCTTGGTGTGGAAGATATGCCCACCCTGCTTGCCAAAAAAGCCCAATCACTTGGTGCAGACTTTGATTCTATGCTGGAATCTGGGGAAGTTTTTGTCAATACAGAAGCCAAAGGCGCATTCAGCACCATGGTTTTTGACACTGCAACCCTGACAAAGCTGGCAAACAGTGCTGCGCCTGCAGATGCTTTATATGTTGCCGCGCAAAACATTCTGGGCTTTGGTACCCCTGCTACAGGTGTGCCACCCTTTGCCACGCGCCTTATAACCGCTTACCAAATGGGCACCCAATACCTTATTGCCCAAATGAACAGCGCAACAGCCCAAAAGCTTAACCTCAAAGAAGGCGCCCTTATCCGTGTAAAAAGCGCAGGGCAATCTTTAATCGCACAGGTTTCGCTTTTTGAAGGTGTACAAAATAATGTGCTGGCTATGCCCTTGGGCCTTGGCCATACCGCATTTGACATGTTCAGCCAAAATAAAGGCGCAAGCCTTATGCCGCTTATGCCCGTTACAGAACAAGGCACAAGCTGCACATTTGGCGTTATGCGCGTGGAAGTGGAACGAGTGTAATACTCCCAGACTTTGCCGCCCTGGCAAAGCCTGCATAGCAAGAACCCGCTCTGAAGGGGTAATAGAATGGCAGAAGCGTTAGATTTTACTATCAAATGGGGCATGGTCATTGACCT
>CAZPTC010000036.1:0-13684 GCA_964589455.1 uncultured Desulfovibrionaceae bacterium
CGAAGAAGGTATGGACAACCTTGTAAGCAGCAGCATGGATAACAATGGCTATGTTACATACTTGCGCGGTAAAGAAGACAGCAAGGGGAAGGACAGCAAGTGGTGTAATTATGCCGCGTTGTCTGCCGAAAATCCGGACTTGGGCATAAGTGAACTGGATAATGAAGCGGCAATGGGCATGGAAGAGATATTTGAGGACTGGCCGGCTATGATGTGGGCTGTGCCTGTTTCAGTGTTTCACGAATTGGCCAGTGCGGAAAAAGCAGGCACAAGCGCGGATGCCGTATTGGAGAAAAACGGAACTGTGCTTTTGGGCGCAGTGCGAGTGGGAAATGTGGATAACATTGTGCTTTGCTCAGGTAAGGCATGGGTTGCCGGCAAGTGCTGGTTTTAACGTAGTTGTAATAAAAAGGAAGAAGTATGAAACGTATTTTTAGTCTCTTTTGCAGCGCTTTTGCTGTAGGCGTGTTCTCTTTTATTGGCTGTGGGCAAGCAGCCCCTGCTTTTGCAGACAGCAAAGCGTTTACAGTTGCAGAAAACACAGCAGAAGCTCCAAAAGCCCCTGCTGCCGCAAACCCTGAAGCTGGCTCTGCTGCCAGCCCGGCACCTGCTGAGCCAGCCAAGGCCGCCACAGCAGAAGCAGGCGCAGATACTGAAGAGGGCATGGAAGAAGCCCCATTACTCAGCCGCTTTAAAGCGGGTATGCCCTTGGCAGCCTTTCAAAAAGAAGGCAAGTTTACAGAAAAAAATGGGGCATTAGCCGGCACCATAGAATGGGAATATGTAGACTGGACTGTAGTAGCAGAAGCAAAGGGCGATGTGGTGGCGTCTATTGCCCTGCAAACAGAAACAGATGACCAGGTATTGCGGGCAGTGCTTGGGGAATTGTTTGGGGCCAATCTGGTTCCTCTTTCTCTGGACAATGGCCCAACTGGCATCATGTTTTTTGAAAAAGTAAGCAGCAAAGAGCTGAAGCTTGAAAACTGCAACGAAGCCATGATAGACGAATTAGGCAAGTTTGCGGAGCAGGATGCAGGGGAAATTCTTGTTATCTTTTCTTCAGAAGAAGTCTTTAATGCCTTTGTAAAAGAGTATGAAGGCAATGGCGATGAAGACGCGCTTATAGCTTCTATAGGCGACAAACCCCTTGTGGCTTTGCGTATGGATAAAGCAGAAAATACCATTATGCTTATTATCGCTACAGTGGCGCAGTTTAACTCCTAATCTTGCAGTATTAAAAACAGAAAGCCCCGCGCAGGCATTTGCCTGTACGGGGTTTTGCTTTTAATACTGTTATTGTGCTTTTTCCACTACAAATAAGGGGATGCTCAGAGGCTCATAATCTTCTATTGCATAGCCTGAATTTATTGCTGCATTCTCCAGCGACAATTCCTGCTCTGCTTCTGGATCATCAGGGTCATCCACCATGGGGATACAGATGTGGTTTTCAGTACGCTTACCATTTTTAAAGGTAACCAGGCCGGCATAATCCCCTTCCAGACCAAAAATAGTGTACAGGGCCTGCTGGGTATCTGCGCCATCCTTAAAGTTTATATAATTGCCCCAGGCACTCTCATAGTTCAAGGATGCATAGGCAACGTCTGCTGTATCCCCGGGCTTTTGAGGCAGAGTAATCAAGGGCTTTTTGCTGGCATCTGTCACACGCAAAATGGCTTTAGGACTTGTGGCAGACTGGGCGCAAAGGGCTATAAGAAGGGAATCTTCCGTTTGGCACACAAAATAGGCTTTCTGGCCTTCGCAAATGGGGCGTATATTGGCCTTAATGCTACGGGTTTTTTTTAGCTCTGCCTTTATATCTGCCGCTTTTTGCTTTGCAGTTGCTTCCACTTCCGCAAGGGGCATAAGAATGCGTTCTACTGTGGGTTTTTTCTCCTTAACTGCCGGGTAGTCCCAACCTGCCAGTTTTTCTACGCATATTTTATGGATAACCAGGTTATCGCCTTCTGTGCCTGCTACTTCCATATCACAAAGCTGGGTACCCCGGGCAACCAGTGTTGCAACACCGCTTGTCAGGTCTGTGCGAAATACAGCGCGTGGGCCGCATACTTCGCTTGGGCAGGGTCTTTTGGGTTCTGTCTCCAGGGTGCGGGGCTCTGCAAATGGCAGAAAGTCCAGCGCGTAGGTCTCCCATGTGGTATAAAGGGCATTTTCTCCCCATGCAATAGTCTCGCCCAGATACCCAACACCAGAGGCGCCAATGGGTTGAAGAGTAGGCCAGGAGTATACGGTTAAACTGCGCATACCGGCACTTGTGCCAGAATCCAGGGCAATACGCTTTTCGTCAGGAGAAAGATAGCCTACTCCAACAAAGGCGGCATCTTCCCCTGGTACAAAACCTAAATAGGTATTTTTTCCATCAAAAAAATACACGCCGGGTTCTACGGGGCCTGTGGCAGGTTCCCCGTTTTCGTCTTCATCGTAGTAAACAACTGCGCTTTTAGCGCCGCTTGGGGTGCCGTCTGCTTTAAGAACCACGTTAGTCTCTTGGATTGTAACGGTTTTGCCATCTACTGCCAGCTCTTTTCCTTTAAGCGTAACAGTGGCGGCTTGGGCAGTAACTACGCTGGTACACAAGGTAAACAGCATACCTGCGATAAGCCAGAATTTTTTTTCCATTTTATACCTCGCACGTGCAGTGTTAGAGTTTTGGCATCCAAACAGCAAAAAACATATTTATCTGCTGAAGGACATAATGGTTGTACAGTCTGCAAACCAGCGCAATTCCATACTTTCCGTATTATTTATGCGCATGAAAAGACAAGAATTGGGGGTAAGCGTTTCTTTATCAGAAACTGCTTCTGTGTACAGCGCTTCTGGCACCAGCATAATATTGGCTTCCATAAGTGGGGGAGGGTTATCCGCCAGATTTTCCGGGGTAAATGGTATTATTTCTGCTAATACTTCCTCCATGTAAGCTTGCCGTGCTTTCTGGCTGGCTTTTTTTCCTTCTTTGGCATCTGAGCGTACAATGGCATCATCTACCCCAGATGTAAGGCCGCTTGACCAGGGCTTATAGCTAAGTTCTGCAAGGGCAGCAAGGGTTGCCTGCAAGTTTTCTGGTGTATGCTTTGCATACATATTCATAACATCTGGCCTGGCAGCCCAGGCATCTGTTTCTGGGTCCCAAGGGGCAAAAGAGTCATCTGGTTCCACTGGCTCCATGCTGCTGCGCCAAGGTATGCCGGCAAGGTTAAGGGTAAAGTTTAGGGCACCGTCTTTATCCACAGTATCAACATTTGCCAGAGTGCCGGCTTCTTGCAGATTGTTTACCGCCACCATGTTAAAAAATGTGCCTTTGTGCAGATACACAGTGTTTTTATTCTACATCCAGAGTCAGGCTGTAATCTGGAAACCAGCCTGTGTGCTCATTGGTGCCATCAGAAATAAAACACTGTATCATGTTCAGGCCATCATAGTCCAAAAAATACGCCATGTAGTTTTTCCCGTAGGTAGCCACTTTTTTTTGCATGTTCGGGTTATTGTACAGCACAGCGTCATCTTTTGTATACGCCACAATGGTTTTTTCGGGCACATAGCCATATACCATTTCGCTTACTGGCACGTTGTTTGTAGAAACAGAAAACCAGCCTTTTTCTGCCTTGTCGCCTATACTGACAATGCGGTGCATATCGTCCGGGTCTGTGGCTGTATAAATAACTTTACCATTTGGTTTGTCATAAATTTTGGCTTCTTCCTGCCAAAGTTTACCTTGTACAAATTCTATGCCTGCTGACGCTGTGGCAGGGATACCCAGTAACGCAAGCAAAAGAAACAATATAGCTGTGTATTTTACGCTGTTTTGCATGGTTATACCTTTAGAGAAACAGGGTTACTGGGCAAATATATCGCTGCAGTTCAGGTCTAAGCCTTCGCACATTTTTTCTAAAATATTTGCCTGCATGCTGTCTTTCGCAAGTTCATCCTCTACCATGGCAACAAGCCTTGTTGCAGAAAGTTTTTGGTCTAACAAGCCATTCTTTATCAAAATTTGCTGCAAGTCATTCACTATGGCAATTTTGGTTGCTTGATTGGCTTTGCTCCAATCAAAAACATCGGCGTACTTGTCCCATGCGTAGGCAGAAACAGCGCTGCAAGCAAAAAAGCACAAAGCTGTGAAGGAAAGGAAAAATTTTTTCATGCTACACTCCCGTGTATTTTATATTGTTGAGGCGGAAAAAAGACATCATAAATGCCTGCTGGCAAAAAATCAGTCACTTTTCCCATGCGTTCTCTAATTCTGCAGGAACTATGCCAGCCAATACCGCGTCTGTTTGCCCGGCAAGCAAGGCAAAGTAAGCTTGTTGGTGGGCTATTTGCCTGTGGCAATAGTGTGAGCTGCTACCCTCCATAGCCAGAAGGGAAGGCACATGCCCAGTATATGGGCACCCGCAGTTTTATGGGCAAATTTAGGCGCAGTGTTTTGGGTGTTGCGCTGTAATGGCGTGTCATCTATGTATAGAAAGGTAGGAACAGTTTTTGCAACCATTATACGTAGGTGGGGGTAAAACCCGCGTGCCGGTTAAATAGACAACGTATAACCTGTTGGAGACTGCTATGAAAAATTTTCTTTGTGCACTCTTTGCCTTTTCTGTGCTTGCGCTTTCATTACCGGCAGATGTATGTGCAGATGAAGTCACAGACAAGCTTGCCGCAGAGTTTGTGGCAAAACTTCAAAAATTGATTAAGGAAAACAATGTAAAGGCTATTGCCAAAGAAATTTCGTATCCATTAAATGTGTACGATGAAGGCATATATGTAGCCCAGAATGAAGCAGAATTTATTAAAAATTACGACAAAATTTTTACCCCGTATGTAAAAAACTGCATTTTGAATGAAGCCGAGGACGGTCCCCCTTTCCCTGTTCGCGGAATTTATTATGTAGGTGGGGCTACCTGTATATGGGTAGCGGAAGAGAATCCCGGGCAAATGCAGCTTATTTCTATACGCTACAGAACAAAACCCAAGGATGACTAACCTTTTTTTATGCGGGGTAAACCTGCGGTCTTTGCACATGTATAACGTATAACCTGTTGGAGACTGCTATGAAAAAAATTCTTTGCGCACTCTTTACCTTTTCTATGCTGGCGCTTTTTTTACCAACAGGTGCACATGCAGATAAAGCCACAGACAAACTTGCCGCAGAATTTGTGGTGACAATTCAAAAACTGATAAAGGAAGACAACGCCAAAGCCATTGCCAAGCTTATTTTGTATCCATTAAATGTTATGGATGAAGCTGTGGATGTGGCCCAAAATGAAGCAGAATTTATTAAAAATTATGATACAATTTTTACCCCTTATGTTAAAAACTGTATTTTAGAAGAAAACGAAAAAGGCGGCCCTTATCAGGCCCGTGATACCTACTACATTGGCGGGGGAGACTGCGTACGCGCAATGGAAAGAGATGGAAAAATGCTGATAAGCACAATATGGTACAGAGTAGACCCCCGAAAGGAATAATCCTTACCTACAATAAGTAAATAAAGCTGCCATGTTTCAAAAGGAGATAAAGCCATGTGTATAGAGCACTCTTCTGCCCAGTCCCATTTTTACAGGAGTATGTGGCAATGACCGTGCGCTTTATATTGCGTGTGGCGCTTATATGTATTCTTGCTTTAGGGCAGGCATGGGTTACAGGTGTCTTACTGCTTACAGGGCAAATGGAAATTTTGCTTTTATGCAGTATTATTGCCAGTGTATTTTGGTTTTGGTGGTCATGGAGCTGCTTTTTGCATAAAAGGCGTGCAGAACTTGTGTTGTCTTGCGTATTCCTGCTGTTGACCATGACGCTGCTTGCGCTGTGTGTGCTTGAAGTTATGGATATGAGTGATACACTTTTGCAGGAAAGCTGATAGAATATATGCCATTGAGATAGCAAAAAAAATGTGGGGTATACACCCCCCCCACATGTTTTATGAGGGCTATGCGCTATTTTATGTACCCTGGTAGGTGAGTACCATAAGCGATATATCATCCGCAGGGGTTTGCCCGCCCATGAAGCGGATAATATCTTCCCTTACTTCTTCCACAATTTTTTCCGGGGTACTATATGCGCGGCAGGCTTTGTCAAAAGAGGCGGCAAGGCGTGTTTCCCCATAAATTTCTGGTTCCTGCTCTGCATGTGCGGGTTGGGCAGGCCAGCCCATGGCTTCATCTGCGCCATCTGTATAGAGCAAAAGAGACTGCCCAGGCAGGAGCCGGGTGGTAAATGTAGAATACTGCTGGTCTGTCCGAACCCCAAGCACCAGTTCCCCCGGCCACTCTAAAGGCGTGGAAGGGGCGGGGGTAAAAGAGTCTCCTTCAGTATTTCCATGCGCCTTACCTTTTGGCAATGGCCCGGGCATGGGCGGTGGGTGCCCGGCGCTTGCCCAGTGAAAGCGGCCATCTGCTTCCAATATGCCCACAAGCATGGTGACAAACATAGAAGAAGCGTCGCTGCGCAAAAGGGCGGTATTAAGCTGCTCCAGCGTTTGCGCGGGAGTATGCCCGCCTTGCAAAAAGGAATGGGCCAAAGACATAATGCGGCTCATAATAATGGCAGCAGGCACACCTTTGCCGCATACATCGCCTATCACAACACATACGCGCTCTGCCTGGGCATGCAGAGAAAAACAGTCGTATAAGTCGCCGCATACTTCCCTGCTCATATCAATGCAGGCATCTACCTGTACCCAGCTTAAAGAAGGGAAAACGGCAGGCAGCATGGATTCCTGTATGCTGCGTGCAAGGCTCAGCTCATTTTGCATGCGCTGCTGGGCGGCTGCACTGTCCATAAGATTGCGCATAGATGCCCGCATGGTTACCCGTACACGCTCAAATGTGGTGAACATGTCCCCAATTTCATCCGGAAAAGTGGGCTGGGGAAAGGGCGTGTCCATATCACCTGTGCTGAACTTTTCTAAAGAGCTTACAAGGGTGTTAAGCGGGCGTAAGGTGTGGGAGGTTACCACCCAGGTAACAAGACCCACACATAAAGGCCCCAGAAGTGCCAGTAAAAACAGCACAACAGGCAGAGGGGCAGGGGCATCTCCCAGTTCTTCGCTGGAAATAAGCATGCCAAGGTACCAGCCTTCCTGTGTCATGGGGTAATAGGCCAGGGTTGTAGGCCCTTGCCACGGCAATTCCCAGGGGGTGGCATCTCCCCCCATTATGGGGCGCAGTTGCACGGCATCTGTGTTGCCTGAAAGCATTTTGGCTTCTATGTCTGCAAGGCCTGGTAAGGGGTGCCCCAATGTTTCTTCCGTAAGGCTTTGTGCCCCGTATCCCAAAGCATGGCCTTTGGGGAATATAACATAGCGACCTTGGCTGTCTGTATAAAAAGGTACGGTCTGCTTAAAGCCGGAAATGGCGTTAAGAGTATCGGCTATCCAGGGCATGGAGAGAATAACCCCTATCCAGCCATCTTGCGCTTTACCAGAAGAAACCAGGGTTTTGGCGTACAGCATGGACGCATGGGGGTCATCGGGAGAAAAGCTGATAAAAAGGCTTTCCCAGCGGGCGGGTTTTCCTTCCTGCGCGACTAACGGCAGAAGGCTTTGCGGCAGTTGTTCTCTGCGCAGATCTTCTTTGTCTTCACTATCTCTGGTGTACAGCCATGCTTTTTCGTTGTAGCCAACTACGATACCACGAACAGCTACTTCGCCAAGCAGCATGCGTAATTCTGTATGCGCCTGTAACTGCTGTATAAGTTCATCTGGATTTGTGAGCAGAGCTTCTCCCTGGGGTAAGGCTGTGGCCACATTCCCCACATTCTCCAAAAGTTGTCCTACACGCTGGAGAAAGCCTGCAGAAATGCCCGCCTGGGTTCGCATGGCCTGCCTTGCCAGCAGGCGGGCACTTTCGTGGCGCTGCTTCACCACTTCTTGCGTATACAGGAACATGGCACCCCAAATAAGCAGCATGGCGCAGATGGTAAAAAATACTGTCTGCCGCAGGGCCACACTGCCACACCAGAGGGCACGCAGTTTTTCAAGCGGGTTAAGAGGAATCTTTTTTGCCTGATGCCGGGCACTGCCAGCAGGTTGGGCATTCCCATAGGTAAGTGGCACGGAGAGGCGCAGTTTGTCGCCCTCTCGTGTTCTTTGGTAGTCAATACCTGTGGCAATAAGGCGCACAAGTGTAAGGCCCTGGCCGCCTGGGGGCGATTCCAGTGTGCTTTGTTGTTTATGGGGGTGTTCCAATGGGTTAAATGGCGGGCCGGCATTGCACAGGGTAATATGCACCATGCCTTGCCCTGCCTGCATAGTGGCGTTACCTGCTATGCCTTGGGGTGAGGCTGGCTGCGTGTCAGGCTGTGGGCCTTCCATACGCACATCCAGTTCAATTTTATCATTGCCCGGTGGCAATTGGGCATACATGCAGATATTGGTTAAAAGCTCTTCCAATACCAAACGGACAGAAAGGGCACTGTCACGGGGTACCCCTTCTTCTGCGCACCATTCTTGCACTATGGCTAAAATGCCTTCTACAGTGGATAAGCTGGCATCAAAACGCAAGTGCAAGTCTTGTGGGGCTTTTGCCTCTGCAGAGGGGCCGGGTGCACTTTCAGTTTTTTCCGCGCCTGCTGCTGTGGCTCCTGCCCCGCCTGCCGTGCATAGTGGAGCAGGGGAGCTGGGCTATATCCCCACATTAGCAGAGGTGGAAGCTGCCCATATTGAGGCTGTACTGCAACAGCTTGGGGGTAATAAATCCCGCGCTGCCCGTGCCCTTGGTATTAGCCGCGAAGGTTTGCGGGTAAAACTTGGGGCAAAGGATGGCACATGCTAATACCCGGAATGGGATGCGTATTTGCCGTATTTTCAAAGAAAAAGGGTTAACTTGTTTGTATCCTTGGCTTGTGTGCCTGTGGGACAGGTTAAAGTGGCTGCCAACGTATGGCAAAAAAGGTGAGGTCATCCTGCGGCGCTTTGCCCAAAGTATGGCAAATATCTGCATATAATAAAGGTAATAACTCTTCCAAGGGTTCTGTGCGGTTTTGCAGGAATTTACGCACATGTTCTTCTGTGTATTCATGGCCTTTTTCCCCTTGCGCACGCGCGTATCCATCTTGTGCATCCGGCTTAAGCAGGTTTTCCTGCTCATAAAGCCCTGTGAGTGATAAAAGCCTTTGCCCTGCAAAAAGCAGGCTTTCACCAGGAGACAAAAGCACTTCTTTTTCCTGGTATATTTCTTCTGCGCGTATGCCCAAGGCAACATTGCTTGTCCATTCCATATATTCTGCTTTAGGCCCAAGGCAGCGCAGGGGGGGTAACTGTCCCGCACTTGCCCAGCAAAAACTGCCTGTGTCCATATCCAGCACACCGGCTAATACGCTTATCATGGGCGCAGCTTTACCATTAACAGGCATAAGCGTGTGGTTTATGCTTGCTAATGCTTTGGCAGGGCTTAAGCCAGAAAGCAACAGTTCGTGCAAAAGCGGGCCAATGCGTCCCATAAGCAGGGCTGCGGGCACGCCGCGCTCAGTCACATTTCCCATGACACAGCACAGGCGGCGGGGTGACTGCAAAAAATAATCGTATAAATCGCCGCACACATTTTCTGCGGTATGCACAAATGTGGCTATTTCTACATCTGCCATAGGCGGCAGTGGCAGGGGACGCAGTTTTTCCTGCAAACTGCGGGCAAATGTAAGTTCGCCAAAAAGGCGCTCTCTGGTTCTGCCAATAAGGGTAAGGTCATTGACGCGCTGGCGCAGATCTTGCCGTATTTTTTCCGTAATAATCTTTATGCGTTGCGCTTCATCTGGAAAAGGCGGAGGGGGCAAGGCTGCTTGCGGGTCTGGTATGGCTTCTAATTCCCCACGGGCAAGGCGTGCGGCTAATTCCCGCAAGGAAGAAAGCGGATTAAGCAAATGCCTGGTTGTGCGATACAGGCTGTAGGCAGCCAGCAGTAAAACGCCAAGGCCACACGCGGCAAGCAATTGCGTAAGCGTATACAGACTGCCAAAAAGATGATCCTGGGGAATAAGCACTACCATATACAGGCTGTTTTCCATAAGCGGCATAAACACCGCAAGCCATAGTGTGTTATCATATAACACGGGCAATTCCCCGCCTTCTGACACCAGGGCGCGTGTTTTAAGCAGGGTTATGGGGCCGCTTGCTTCCTCTGGCAGTGTCCATTGCCCCGTATTGGTGAGAAAAAACACCGTGCTGCTCTCAAAAAAACTGAAAGCGCGCAAACGCTCTGCAAGCCACGGCATGGCAAGGCTTATGGTGCATACACCTATTGTTGCCTGTGTGCCATCTGGCTGTGCTTTTAATACGGGGGCGGAATAGCGTATGGTGACAAAACGGAAGGAATCCGGGGCTGTTTCCACAACAGGGTCAAGCCAGCGGGGCGCTGTAAATGCCGCCACTTCCTGCGCTGTACAGGGAAAAATGCCATTGGGGGTAAAGCCAGATATGTCTTCCGGAAGAGGGTTTTCGCCGGGTATTGGGCGTGCGCCTTGGCTATCGTAATAGCGTTGCCAGGCTTTTCCGTTTTCCTCTGCCAGACAAATTTCTACTGTCTGTTTGCCGCGTTCATCCGAAATAATGCCTGTTATGCGCGGGTCTATATCATTGCGCTGCACAGGGTCCATAGAAGACAGCGTGGTGGCAAGCTTGAGCATAGAACCCATAACCGTTTCTACCCAGCGGTAGCTGTACCCATGCTGCCTGGTAATACTGCCCATCATTTGCTCTACCTGCAGTCGGGTGGTTTCTATAATTTGCCCACGGGTGTAGAAATACCCAGCCACCAGCAGGCAACACAAAACCCCCACAAAGCCTGTGAGTATGGGTACACACTGGCGCACAGCCAGCCTGTTGCGTAGAAGAATATGGGGCTGGCTCACCGGTTTTGCCCAAAAGCCTGCAAAGCGGCGTTGGTATTGGGGTATTCAGGAAAAAGGCTGCTAAAGCCACTGCCTACAAAAACTTTTCGTACCTGAGGCTGCAAGCCGCTTACATGTACAGTTCCCTGCAGGGGAGCAAGCATTTACCCCAAATTCAGCAGGCTTCGCAGGCCAAAGGAGCTTATATACTCCACATTGTCAGCGTCAATAACTACGCGACGCATATTCTCCTCTACCAATGCGGCACAGGTTTGCTCAAAGTCTGCTGAGGAAAATGTATCCCAGCGGCCTGCAAGCTTAATAATATGTACCCCATTTATTTGGCTGACCTGTATTTCCATGCAACCTCCTATACGCCAAGGGGCGGCTGCATGCAAGCAGGCGCCATAGCCTGATACCCACTTTTGCCATGCTCCACCCATATATTTTATTACCTTTAAGCTACGCAACTGCCTTACCTGCAAGAGAATGCGTATATGTTTAAAAACATCTGCCCATTTTTCAGGCACAGAGAAGTGAAAAAAACATGTTTCAAAGCTGCCTGAAGTGGCTAAAGGCTGCAATTTTTTTTCAGGTTAAAGGCTGGCAAAGCCTGGCCAGCCTGCAAACAGGCAAAAAAAAGTAAACACAGCATACAGAATTTTTGCTCTTACTTCTTTGAAAAAAGCAGCAAAAATGGCATTAATATGGAAGTACGTTACAGAAAACCTGTTCACTGTTCAGCGGTGATGCAAAAAGTGTTCCTTAAAACTGACATTCTGCTTTCCGTATGCCAGCGCTTTTAATGCCAGAATATGAAGTTCCTTTTTCACTGCTACTGGCAAAAAAGCGGGCATAGGTATATATCTTCTCTTGTTCAAAGGCCATTATGGCTTTTGTGCTGCTATGTACGCCAATAACCTTGATTGCCTGCAAAAAGCCTTATCTGTGTGCGGCTTGATTTTCCGGAGAAAAGACGCTATACAAAAAAACGTCCTTTTGCCAACGTACTTTTTTTACTTGGCAGAAACTTTGGTGGGTATTTCTGGGAATTTTTTGTTTTCACCTTTATTTCTGGAGGCTTTTGTGAAACGCGTATCAAAATTCGCCCTGGCGCTTTGCCTTTCTCTTTCCATGGTGGGTTCTGCTTTTGCTGCCCCCCTGGTTGTGGCACACGACACCAACTTTAAACCCTTTGAGTTCAAAGATGAAACCGGCAAGTACACCGGCTTTGATATTGAACTGTGGGCAGAACTTGCCAAGCGTGCCGGCCTGGAATTTACATTCCAACCTATGGACTTCAATGGTATTATTCCTGGTCTTCAAACCGGTAATGTAGACGCCGCTGTGGCCGCTATGACCATTAAGCCTGAGCGCGCAGAAGTTATTGATTTTTCTGACCCCTATTACGACACCGGCATTATGCTTGTTGTGCGTGCGGAAGATGCAGAAAAGTACAAGTCACTTGATGATTTGGCGGGTCAGGTTATAGCTTCCAAAACCGGCACCGCCCCTGCCGACTACCTGCGCGATGAATTTAAAAAAGCCAAGGAAGTGAAGCTGTTCCCCAATAATGATGGCATGTACTTTGAAGTGCTTACCAAGGGCGCAGAAGCGGCATTTTTTGATGAATCTGTTGTGCGTGACTTTGCCAAAGCCTCTGAAGGCAAGCTTGTTGTGGTTGGCCCCATGTACAAAGGCCAGTCCTATGGTATTGGCTTCCCCAAGGGCAGCCCCCATGTGGCAGCCATTAATAAAGCCCTTGCTGATATGAAGGCCGATGGCGCGTATAATGCTTTGCATGTGAAGTGGTTTGGTGTAGAGCCTGCTGCTAAATAGTTTTTTGCCTGGGGTTGTTTAGGCAGCCCCAGGCTTTTACCATTTACGAAGGAGTGCAGGCATGGCCTTTGAATTTCGCCCGGAAGTGATGTGGGAAACTCTACCCTTGCTTGTGGGTGGCCTTGAACTGACCATTGGTATCACTATTGGTGGGCTTTTGCTTGGTGTGATACTTGGTGTTGGGGCTGGTCTTATTAATACAGGCAAAAACCGCTTTCTGCGGCTTATTGCTACTGCGTATATAGAAGCTATACGCGGCACTCCGCTTATTGTACAGGTTATGTTTCTTTACTTTGGTCTGCCCCTGGCGCTTGGTACGCGCATTCCCCCTGTAGAAGCAGGTGTTATTGCCATTGGCGTAAATTCTGGCGCGTATATCGCAGAAATTGTGCGGGGTGCCATTATCTCTATTGACCACGGCCAGCGTGAGGCTGCACGGTCAACTGGCCTTAATTCTGTCCAGTGTATGCTGCACGTAATATGGCCGCAGGCTTTTCGCCGCATGATACCACCACTTGGTAATCAGTTTATTATTTCGCTTAAAGATACGTCCCTGCTTGTGGTTATTGGCGTGGCAGAACTTACTCGCCGTGGCCAGGAAATTATTTCCGTGAATTTTCGGGCTTTTGAAATATGGCTTACAGTTGCGCTTTTGTACTTGTGTATGACACTTAGCTTGTCTTGGGTGCTGCGTAAGGTGGAAAAGCGCCTTATGTCCCGCGGGGGAAGAAAAAACCCTGCTTCTGCTGGTAAGCATGTTTAAATGCTACCCGTACAAGGTTTTGCAATTTTTTTATTTTGAAAATATAACGTGTTAGCGTAAAAAAATCATTAAAACCAAAAAAACTTAAAAAAAGTGTTTGACAATTTGTGAGAAGGGGTGCATAACTCGTCTTCGCCGCTGAGGGAAACTTCACCGGGGCAATGAGCCCCTGGTCGCAAGGGCGGATCTGTTTCTTGACAAGTGAAGAGTGGGAAGGGAAAAAATTGAAGCTTTGAGTTCAATGCT
>CAZPTC010000037.1:0-13569 GCA_964589455.1 uncultured Desulfovibrionaceae bacterium
TCTCTCTTTTTGCTCTTCACTTTTCTCTTTATCTATTCTCCTCTCTCTTTTTGCTTCTCTGCAGGACGACTTCGCGGAAGTTCCAGGTGTCGGCATTGCCGTCAATTTGCAAAGGTGGCTCGGTAAATTCGGGTTGTTCCTGCCATTCACCGTAGCTGTTGGGTTCGTAGCCAAGGGTGGAGCCGTAGTTACCGTCTACACGCATGGTGCCATCGCGGTGGTAAGAGTGGAAGGGGCAGCGGGGGGCATTGACGGGGATAAGGTGGTGGTTGACGCCAAGGCGGTAGCGCTGGGCATCGCCGTAAGCAAAAAGGCGGCCCTGGAGCATTTTATCGGGGGAGAAGCCAATGCCGGGGACAATGTTGGCGGGGTTAAAGGCGGCTTGTTCTACTTCTGCAAAATAGTTTTCGGGGTTACGGTTCAGCTCTAAAACGCCCACTTCAATAAGTGGAAATTCTTTTTTAAACCAAGTCTTTGTAAGGTCAAAAGGGTTATAGGGCATTTTGCGCGCCTGTTCTTCTGTCATCACTTGGATAAACATAGTCCAGCGGGGGAAGTCGCCCTTTTCAATGCTGTCATAAAGGTCGCGCTGATGGCTTTCACGGTCACCGGAAACAATGGCGGCAGCTTCTTCGTCTGTAAGGTTTTTAATGCCTTGCTGGGTTGTGAAGTGAAATTTCACCCACACCCGTTCGTTTTTGGCGTTAATCATGCTGAAGGTGTGGCTGCCAAAGCCGTGCATGTGGCGGTAGCTTGCGGGTATGCCGCGGTCGCTCATCACAATGGTGACTTGGTGCAAGGCTTCTGGCAGATTTGTCCAAAAATCCCAGTTATTTTTTGCGCTGCGCATGTTGGTGCGTGGGTCGCGCTTAACGGCGTGGTTAAGGTCTGGGAATTTCAGAGGGTCACGCAGGAAAAACACGGGGGTATTATTGCCCACCATATCCCAGTTGCCTTCTTCTGTGTAGAACTTTACAGCAAAGCCGCGTATATCGCGTTCTGCATCGGCAGCGCCACGTTCACCGGCAACAGTGGAAAAGCGGGTGAATAATTCGGTTTTTTTGCCAATTTTGGAGAAAATTTTGGCTTTTGTGTACTTGGTGATGTCGTGGGTAACAGTAAAAACGCCGTATGCGCCGGAACCTTTGGCGTGCATACGGCGTTCTGGGATAACTTCGCGATCAAAATGGGCAAGCTTTTCTAAAAACCATACATCTTGCAGAAGCATGGGGCCGCGGGGGCCGGCTGTAAGGGCATTTTGGTTGTCAGCAACGGGGGCACCGTTATTGCTGGTGAGCTTTTTCGACATAGTGTTCTCCTGCTGTTAGAGGTGGGGAAATCAAAAGAACGAGAAAGGTCGCTTTCTTTGCTAGCTCCTTATTAGGATAAATTCCTATCTTTGTCAAGAAGTATTCCTATTAAAGAATCCCAATTTAACTCTAACCGAGTAACAAGGAAAAAGACATACCAAGACTTTAAGGGCAAAAGCGAAGGGGTGTCAAGGAGTATAGTGTTGAGTATCATTAAGTGGGGTGGTAATAAAAAAATTCCCTAAAATGTTCCAGCTAGTGGGAACATTTTGGGAATAGCAAAATATGCCGGCTAATAGTATAAAAGCCAGCTTACTCTAAACACAACAGCTCAATAGCAGGTGCAGGGGCGCTGCCCCTGCCGAGGGGAGCATGAGGGGGCGAGCAGCCCCATCAAAGGCAAAATTAAAGGTCTTACTTAGGCTTCCATAAAAAGTGGAAAAGGCGGGCAAAGCGCACCCAAAGGGTAGGGCGGGGTGGTGGTTGCTGCATAAGGTAGCAGGCATCTTCCGGGGTGCAGAAAAGATGGGTTCTCCAATCGTAGTAGCAGGGGTAGAGGATAAGGGCACCAGCTACAAGGGCGTCTAAGGAAATGGGGGTGTTGCGGCGGGGAAAGGTAACGCGGTCTGTGGTAAGGCCCCAGCCAGCGTAGAAGGGGCCGCCGTAGGTGTGTACATCAATGCCGCGCAAAAGGGCTTCGAACCCTGTAAGGGAGGTAAGGGTATGCACGGAGTCTATAAGGGGGAAAAGCTCTGCCATGCTGCGGTCGCATATAATGGTATTGGCAAATTGCAGGGCAATTTCTTCTGGTATTTTGCCAATGCGGTTGCCTTTTTCTACATCCGGGTGGGGTTTATACAGGATATAGGCATTGGGTTTGGCCGCACGTACAGCGCGGAGCAGTTCTTCATTGGTGTGTATGCCCATGCCGCCAAGCCGGACGGAGGCGTCATCCTCTACCTGGCCAGGCACAAGAATAATTTCTGCGCCATCTGCTTTTTCGGCAAAATCTAATGGGGGGGCTGTGGCGGCGTTTTTAAGGTTGTATTTGGTAATGCCTTCTTCCACAATATAGGCGCGCAGGGCACGGGCACGGCGTAAAAGGGTTTCAGTAAAGGACACATGGGCGCTGTGCTGGTAGCTGGAGTGAAAGGGTTTGCCAAGAAAAAGGCTTTCTAAGAGGCAAGGGTTGGAGGGGTCGTAATAAATGCCTTCAATATCCAAAACAAGAGAAAGCGGGCTGCCGTAGTCAGAGCCAAGGCCTACTGAGCGCAAAAAACCGTCTTCAAGGCGCACAAGGGGTACATGGGCTTCTGCGCATTTGCGTGGAAGGTCTGGCGAAGCGCTGCTGGCCCAAACAGCAAGACGGCCTTTGTGCTTTTTGGCGGCGTTAATGGCCTGGTCTTCCTGGATGAAAAACTTCAAGGTGCCGTGGGTGGTTTGTAAAAAGGCGCGGGCATGGGGCTTTTTCCAATGTTTAAAGCCAAGAGCTGCTGTGTAGCCGCGGTTGCGTTCGTTAATTTGGCGCTGGGTGGCAAGCAGGCGCAGGGTATCAAAAATGGTGCATGGCTGGCCGGAAATGGGGTTTACATAGCGGGCATACAGCATGTAGGCGGCGGCAAAAAGTTCGGTAAGTTTGCGTTTTTTTGTGCGGCGTATGCAGCTTAAATGGTCGTGAGTAAGGCCCCAGCCAGCATAAAAGGGCATGCCAAAGCAGTGTACTTCTTTGCCCCACAGCAAGGCTTCAAAACCCATTTGACTGGTTACGGTGTAAACAATGTCTGCTTCGCGCAAAATGGAGAGAGGGGAATAATTTTCCCCGATAATGGTGGCGTGCGGGCCTTGTTTGCCTGTGAGATAACCTTGCTTTTTGCCTGCCAGAACATCCGGGTGGGTTTTAATGAAAAAGGCGGCCCCCGGGTGATTTTTGTGGGCAGTGCGCAGCATTTCTTCAAAAGTATGGGCACTGGCAAGGCCAAGGGCAACACTGGAGTCGCCCACTGTCTGGTCAATAATAAGCACGCGCAGACGGTTGGACGGGGTGGAAAGCAAAAATGGCGGGGCATCAGGCGCGTGGTTATATTTGCTCAGCTTGTAGGTGCGGATAAAGTCAATAGCGCGCTGGGCGTCGCGCATAAGAGTGGCTTCCTCCCAGCCTTCTTTTTCCAGCATAGTTTCCAAGTCAGAGGGGGCTGTGGCGTCATAGTATATGCCGGTTTTATCCAAAACAAGAGAGCAGGGTATGGCGTTGTGAACACCTAAATCTAAGGAGCGCAAAAAACCGTCTTCCACAGCAAAAAAGGGCAGCCTGTGTTTGGCAGCGTATGCGCGGGCTTTGGCAGTTGTGCCTTTTTGCCCCCAACCTGCAACAGCCTCTATATTACTGGCAGAGAAAGGGCGCAAACAAACCGGCGCACCAAGAAAAGCGCCCAAGTGGGGAATTTTTGCCATTTTTCGGGAAAAAACCGCTATCTGTTTTGTCACAGCTGACCTCTGGGAATGCTCGCTATCAAAAAGGAAAAAGTTGCGTGTTTGGTATCAAAGTGGTATCAAAAAAGCAAGGAGAATACCATGGCAGATTTTTCTATGACATTACGTCTGGAAGATGCGCTTGCAGAAAATTTGCGTACACTCAGTAAACTGACTGGTGCATCGCTTTCTGCGCTTGCGCGGGAAGCAGTGCGGGAATATGTAACTGCGCAGTTGGAAGAAGAACTTTTCCATGCCCATTCACTTGCCTCGCTTAAAACATACCATGAAAATGGCTTGCATGTAACACTTGAGGAGCTGACTCCCTGGCTGGAAGGTAAAGAAAAGGAATTACCCCAGTGCCACCCATAAATGTGCGCTTTACGCAAGGCTTTTTAGAAGACTTACAGCGCCTTATGGTGTTTTTGGAAGAAGTAGATCCAGCCTTGCCCCCTGTGATAAAAGGGAAAATTTTGGAGAGTTTCCGGCAGGTTGCGATTTTTCCTCAGTCTGGCAGACAGGTAGAGAATGAGAAAGAACTTGGAATGCGAGAACTTGTTATCCGTACTGGGCGTAATGGGTATATTGCCCGGTATGTTGCAGACTTGGATGCTGTTATTGTACTGAGTATAAAGCACCAAAGGGAACTATGGAAAAAAATGTAGCTTTTTAGCCAGTAAAAAGTTCCTGCCAGGTTTTCCCGCCAGCATCCTTGCCAGAAAGCACGGGGGCTTTAACAGGCCAGGGTATTTGCAGGGTAGGGTCATCCCACAGCAAGGTGGCTTCGTCTTCCGGGTGGTAATAGTCTGTGCATTTGTAGTGCAAGTGGGCAAGTTCGCTTAATACACAAAAGCCGTGGGCAAAGCCGGGTGGCACCCAGAGCTGGTGGTGATTATCTGCAGAAAGGGTGGCTGCATACCACTTGCCAAAAGTGGGAGATTTTGGGCGAATATCTACCGCAACATCCCATACTTCCCCAAGGGTTATGTACACAAGCTTACCTTGGGGGAATTGCTTTTGAAAATGCAGGCCCCGCAGGACATGGCGGCTGGAGACAGAATGATTATCCTGCACAAATGTAAGCTCGGGGGCTGGTATGCCACAGCAGGTGTAGCGTTCTGCCTGCCAGGTTTCTGTAAAAAGACCACGGCTGTCGCCAAAAAAGGTGGGTTTCACAAGCAGCAGGTCTGCAAGTGGTGTTTTTTCTACTTCCATGCAGCATTCTCCACTATTTCCAATAAATATTGCCCATACGCGGATTTTACCAAAGGCTCTGCCAGCTTAATAAGCTCATCTGTATTGATAAAGCCTTTACGCCAGGCTATTTCTTCCAAGCATGCCACTTTAAGGCCCTGCCGTGTTTCTACTGCCTGCACAAAGGTAGAGGCTGAGAGCAGGGAGTCGTGGGTGCCTGTGTCCAGCCAGGCAATACCGCGCCCCAAAAGCTCTACATCCAACATATTTTGTTCTTGGTAGATCTTGTTTACATCTGTAATTTCAAGCTCGCCTCGCGCTGAAGGCTTTAATCTGCGGGCAATGCTGTGCACCGCATCATCATAAAAATACAGGCCTGTTACCGCAAAATTGGATTTTGGGTTCGCGGGTTTTTCTTCCAGACTCAACACTTTGCAGCCCTCATGGGTGCGGGCAAATTCCACTACTCCGTAGCGTTCCGGGTCATTCACATGGTAACCAAAAATGGTGGCACCCTGTTCTTTTTGCATGGCGCGCGCTATAGGGGCGTCCATGCCATGCCCGAAAAAGATATTATCCCCCAAAACCATAGCTATATGGGAACCCTTTGTGTGTGGCTCTGCCAGTAAAAACGCCTGGGCAATGCCTTCTGGCCTTGGCTGTTCCACATAGTGGAAAACACAGCCAAAGCGGGAGCCATCGCCTAAAAGGCGCGCATACAAAGGCAAGTCATGCGGGGTACTGACAATGCAGATTTCCCGCACACCTGCCAGCATAAGTACGGAAAGCGGGTAATACACCATAGGCTTATCGTACACAGGCAAAAGCTGCTTGCTTATCCCTAATGTAACAGGGTGCAAACGTGTGCCAGAACCACCAGCAAGAAGTATCCCTTTATATTCCATAGTTATTCCTACAGACCCAACGCAATGCGGGCAGAAACAGCAATTTGATAGATAAGGGTGGTTAAGTCTTTTAAGATAGGCAAAGTCTTAGTAGCATAGGCTGGCATGACAATAATCTGATCGCCAGGCTGTATATTACTGTTGGAAGCAGTAAGCACTTCACCATTGGGCCGCGCCAGCAGTATGGTAGATTTGTTGGCGCGCTCCGTATAGCCGCCGGCATTTTTAATGTAATCAGAAAGATTCAGGTTAGCCGCAAAAGCCACGGCTTTGGGCATCATAACTTCACCAGAAATAAGCACAACATCGCTTTTCTGCGGGAAGTAAATAATATCGCCTTCTTCCAGCATCACATCTTCCAATACACTGCCACGCGAAACGACAAGCACACCATTAGGTTCAATAGTACGCGCGCGCGCCACAAAGTTTTGTACAAGCTCCGCTTCTTTTGCTTTAATGCCTGCTTCTTCTGCACTTACCATTGAAGCTGTAAGGGTGCTTTGCTCCAAGCGCTGCAAGGATTCCAAAAGGGTGCGTTTTTGTTGCTCTGCAACACTGCGGCGCTGTATGTAGACAGAAGAAATATCCGCAATATCCGGCTGGATAGGTATATACGCCAGAAGCTGCTTAAGTGTGGTGCCTTTTTTTATGGGGAAGCGGGAAGCCCCTTCAATAGCCCCTGCTGCGCTTACCATAATGGTGCTGGATGTATTGTCTGCTGTAAATTCAACAGCGTCTCCATCCTGCAAAGAAAAATGGGCAAAGTCTGGTATGGAAAGGTAGGCATGGAAGGGTGCGCCACTTCGTGTACCAGTTATAGATACATGGGAGGCGTTTGGCATGGGGGAAACAAGGGGAATAAGCTCTGAACCCTTGGTGGCTTTGGCTAAAAATTCATACCGGGCAGGCTGGCGTACAAGGCCAAGGCTGGCTACACTCATGCCCTTTTCGCGGATAAGAATAACATCGCCAAGGGCAAGCTTTACATTGGGCAGGGTGCCTTGTAAAAGAAAGCTGTAAAGGTCAATGCTGGCAAGGGTTTTGCCGCCACGTTTCACCACTACTTCTCTATAAGAGCCGCGTTCTGGGTTAATGCCGCCTGCACGGTCAAGGTAGTAAAGAATAGGGTCTTCAAGACCACCTGCATAACGGCCTGGCCTGTTTACATGGCCTGTTACAAAAATAGAAACAGGCTGGGCGGAAAGCAAGTTTGCGTAAATATTAACATTGCCTGTAAAGACAGAGGCAATTTGTTGTTGCGCGGCATTTTGCAACTGGCTGTTTGTCAGACCAGCCACCCGCATGGGGCCCATTTCCGGAAAAAAGATGTTGCCTTGTTGGTCTACCACCAAAATATCGTCGTAGGTTTTAGAGCCCCATATACGCACAGCGATTCTGTCACCCGGCTGGATAGGATACGCGGGATTAAATCCATCGTGGAAGGAGGCAGAAAAGTTGCCTTGGAAAAGAGAGGCACCAAATGGTGGTAACCCAGAAAGTGCGCTGCCCGGGTAGGGGCCTTGTGCCCAAGCTGGCGGGGCCAGGGCATCTGGCATAACGGCACCCGTGGCAAACGCTGGGTTGGGATACAGTATGCCCTGCGTGGAAGCGCTGGCACCCATACCTGGTGAAAAAGTACTGGGCGCAGTAGTGGCCAGCGGATTTGTAGCTCCAGGAGGGGTAAGAGTTGTCGCGAGCATGTTTTCCCCGAATGCAGGGGAGCTTACAAGGCATGTAAGAAGCAGTGTGGGAAGAAAATGGCGTTTTAAAAAACAGGATAAGCGCATATCAGAACCCCGCATGTTCGCGTATAGCGGCTAAAATGAGAGAAGAAAAAGCAAGTGTAAGGGCCAGGGCCAGGAAAAAGAGGAAGGTTTGTTTCAGTGCATCCGGGTATAACGCATCATCTGGCAGGGTGGGCTGCTCAAAAGGTATGAGATACACGGTCTTGGCAAGGGCCTGTATACGGGTACTTTCCAAGGTGGTAAGGGCAGATTGCACAAATTTTTCTGCAAAGCCTTCTTCAAATCGCAAATTTTGGTATTCGGCAATTACACTGCTCAGGGCATAATCATTCTTGCTGTTTTCTGCAGTTAACCGCGTGTTTTCTGCTGCAATTTGATCTTCTAAGGCGCTTATGCGCATTTTTAAGGCTGTAACCTGGGGGGTATCTTCCTTCATATAACTTAGGGTTTCAGCCATCAAAGCTTTTGCCTGTGTCAGCTCCCCTTCTAAGCGCACAATAATTTCATATGTGCCTTTTGCAGAACTTTCCGGGTCAAAAAGGGTGTTACGCTCACGGAAGGCCTGCAAGGCATTGCGGGCGTCGCGCAAGCGGTTTTCTGCACTGCGAAATTCTTCCATTGCCAGGGCTAAAGAGTCTTTGTGCGAGCGTGCGTTTAAAGAGTTAATAAGCTCTTCACACGCGGCAAGAACAGCCGCGCTTATTTTTTGTGCCATTTCGGGCGTATAGGCGTATACAGAAAGACTGATTATGCCTGTATCTGCATTGTTGGCAACTTTCACCACGTTTGCCCAGTATTGCTGGATTTCATACATGGTTGAACCCTTAGGGAGGCGGGAAAAGTAATCGTATGCAGTATCAGAATAATGCTCAAGAATATCCAGCTCTTTATTCAGTTTTTGTATCATATCCACAGAATGCACATATTGGACTATAATATAGGTATCTGTTGCGGATGGGCCACTGCGGAAAAAAGTAGACATAATACTTAGTTCTGACATAGGCACCTGGGGGGACCGTATGGCAAAGTATGCATTGGAAATATACATGGGGCTGGCAAACAAGGTTAAGTACAAAAAGTACACTGCAGTGGGGATAAAAAGCAAGGCGGCCAGTAAAATGCCCAGCGCTTTTTTTTCATTTTTTTTGTTAATCTTGAGTTTAGAACTCAGATTCACGAGCGCAGACTTCAGCATAATGTTTTTCCGCATCTTTAATAGTGTTATAAATATAGAGCTTGCCTTTGTCCAGAACACCCGCAATATCGCACAAAGAACGTATAGTGGACATACTGTGGGAAACCACCAGTAAGGTAGCATTACGGCTTTTTTCTAAAAAGGCTTTTTCGCTTTTCTGTTTAAAGCCTGCATCGCCTACTGCGGTTATTTCGTCTACAAGGTAAAAGTCAAAGCCAATAGCCATACTAAGGCCAAAGGCCAGCTTTGCTTTCATACCAGAAGAATAGGTGCGTATGGGCATATCCATGTAGGAGCCAAGCTCAGAAAAGTCTTCTACAGAGGCCACAACACGCGGGATTTCTTCTCCATAAAGGCGGCAGACAAAGCGCAGGTTTTCCCGGCCAGTCAGGCTGCCGTGGAAACAGCTAGAAAAGCCAATGGGCCAGGAAATACGGCTGGAGCGTTCCACATACCCGCTTGAGGGAAAGGTGGAGCCGCCAATAATGTTCATAAGTGTGCTTTTGCCTGCGCCATTGCGCCCAATTATCCCCACATTGACACCTGGGACAAAGTCGTAGGTAATATCATCCAGCACATTACGCACAAGAGTTTTTGTTTTATAGGTTTTGGTAAGGTTAACAAGGCGTATCATTCGTTTTCATCCAAGGGGCGCACAAAGCGCTCTAATAAAAAGCCCAGGGTAAGGGAACCCAGTGTTATCCAGCAAAGATAGTCAATACTTACTAAACTGGAAACATAGCCTAATGCCACGCTTTGCCTGCCAAGCTCAATAAGCTGCATAATGGGGTTAAGCAGTAGCACAGAGCTTACCTTGTTGGCAAACATAGAAACAGAGAAGAAAATGCCGGACATAAAAAACATAATACGCATTATCATGGGAATAATGCGCTTTAAGGTGGGTATTAGTACTGTAAGCGAAGCAATAGTGGTTGCAAGGCCCAGGCCTAAAAGCGCAATATCAAAAAGAACAAAGAGAAAGAGGGGTAAGTCATGGATAATAATAGGTATGCCAAGTAAAGAGCCAATTGCCATGATAACAAAAAAAGAAATAGTCTCTGTTGCCCAGATAACACACACGCGAGAGATAATAAGGTCAAGTGGTGTAACCTGGGGGAAGGTAAGCATAGCGCGGTTACCCTCAACCGCGTTGATGGAGCGCGTGATGCATTCAGAAAGGGTATTCCAGACAAAAAAACCCATGCCCAAATACGCCAGAATGCTCATGCCATGCGGCGGAACCATGCCAATAAAGGAACGTAAACCCCAAAATATTAAAATGCCAAAGGCTGTTGTAATAATTGCCCATAAATAGCCAAGGGCAGTGCCCCCGTACATGGTATGCACTTCCCGCAGGATAAGCGCAAAAATAACACGGCACTGTGTTTGAAATGGGCTAGCAACAGCCATACGTCACGTTTACTCGCCTACAGGTGCAAAAATAAGGGGGGCAAGTACCCAGTTACCATCTTGCTGGCAAGCTGCCAGGGTTTGGCTTTGTCCGGCAGGGCCAACTGCCATGCCAGAACGGCAGGGTACGCCAAGCGCAGATAGATAACTTTTACCGGCATAAACAGTATAGGGGACTGGCTGCCCGGCTAAGGTATACGAGCCACTGGCACCTTCAGGCGCTGAACCCAGAAACTGTGCCAGAGAGGAAGAGGGGGTGTAGCCTTTTATTTCGGCAATAGGCTGCGGCGGCACTTGGGGGGCTGTGGCACAGCCTGCAAAAAGTGCTGGCAAACATGCCAGTGTGAGAAGAAAAAACAAACGTGTTTTCATGGTTAGCCTTAAATTCTGGGAATAAAGGGGGAGTCAGAGTGACGGTGAACTATATAGCATATTTTTTAAGGATATTCAAGTGAAGTAACATTCTAAAAACATTGCAAGATTTCAGGTGTTAGAAAGGGAAAATAGGGGAAAAGTCAGTATTAAGCGGGGTTACAGCTCTGCCAGGCTTCAATTTCTTGGAGAACTTCCACCTTTTTGGATTCCAGCTCTTCCTTACTTGCGGCCTCAAAGCGCAGCACTAACTGGGGGGATGTGTTAGAGGCCCGCACAAGCGCAAAGCCCCCAGGATAATGCCAGCGCATGCCATCCAGTGTATCTACAGCTTCCTGGCCATAGCGGGCCAGAAAAAGAGCCTGTATGGCAGTAATGAGGGGCTTTTTTTGGTCTTCTGGGCAGGGAATATTGAGTTCTGGGGTAGAAAAAGCCTGGGGCCAGCCAAGTGGCATGCTCTCAAGCCGTTGCCCAAATGGTGCAAGGCGGCAAAGCAGGGCATACAGGCGTGCAGCGCTGTATACGGCATCGTCAAATCCATACCAGTTTTCCGCGTGGAAAATATGCCCGGAAAGTTCCCCTGCAAGCAAGGCATTTGTTTCCCGCATTTTGGCTTTTACAAGGGAATGCCCTGTGCGGCACATAAGCGCATGGCCTCCCATGCTGCGTATATCTGCAAAAAGGCGTTCAGAGCATTTTACATCGCCTAAAATGCCTGCACCAGGGTTACGGGCAAGAATATCGCGGGCAAAAATAGCCACAAGCTCATCGCCAAAAAAAAGGCGGCCTTGCGCGTCTATAACGCCCAGTCTATCCCCATCTCCATCCAGACCAAAGCCAAAATCCGCATGGGTATCCTGTATGGCTTGCCGCAAAAAGCGGGCATTTTTTTCTACAACAGGGTCAGGGTGGTGGTTGGGGAAATTGCCATCTGGTTCGCAATAAAGCTCTACTACATCTGCACCCAGATTGCGCAAAAGTGTGGCACAAATTTTTCCGGCAGCGCCATTACCGCCATCTACCACTACGCTGTAAGCGTGGGGCAAGGGGCCTGTCTCTAAAAGCCGTTTTGTTATATCTTCCAAATATTCTGGCAAAATATCATGGTTGCTGGCAATGCCAGGCTGTTTTGCCTGGTGGAAGTTTTGGCTCTCCATTGTATGGCGTATGGCCTGTATGCCATCTTCAAACAGGGTGCCTTCTCCCAGCCAGACTTTAAAGCCATTGTATTCTGACGGGTTATGGCTTGCTGTTACCATGACCCCGGCTTTTTTCTGCAAATGCTTCACCCCGTAGTACATGCAGGGGGAAGGCACCATGCCAAGGTTTATCACATCTACCCCGCAACTGAGCAAGCCGCGCAATATGGCGGCTGCATAAGCAGGAGAAGAAAGCCTGCAATCCCGTGCAAGCACGGCACTTGTTTGTCCCTGTTGAACAAAAAGTGTGCCTATTGCGCGGCCCAAGTTTTCCACAAAGGTTTCATTAAGGTCTGTATCTACTATGCCGCGTATGTCATACGCACGGAAAATGCTCATAAGTATCCTCAAAAAAGGTGACTATACCCGATAAAGATAGCGGGCTGGGTGGTGTGTGTCAAATAGGAAATAGGCAAAAAAAAATAATACTGGCCCTAAAGTTTTTTGCTTATTAAGCCGATACAGCTTGCGAGCAGGTTAAAAAGGGCAAGGCAAGCGCATGGCAATGCGCTGCCTGGCAGGTGATGACCCCTGTCAACACCTGTGGCAGAACGAGTAGGCGATGCTTAGCCTCGCCGAATATGAGTGAATGGCGTGTATCTTTGACAAATTGCTGCTTTAAGCATGTGTTTGCTAAGGTATACATTCTGCGCACTCATCCTGTTACATAAGGGCAAGGATGCCCGATGACTTCAAGGAGGAAATATGCTTTCCATTAACAGCAACCTGATGGCGATGAATGCTTCGCGAAATCTGAATGTTGCGTACAACAACCTGGGTACGTCCATACGACGCTTAAGCTCTGGCCTGCGGGTGGGCAGCGCGTCAGATGACGCAGCCGGCCTTGCTATCCGCGAGCTTATGAAGGCGGATATAGCCAGCTTGAACCAAGGTGTGCGTAACGCAAACGACGGCGTGTCGCTTATCCAGACGGCTGACGGCGCGCTGCAAGTTATCGACGAGAAGCTTATCCGTATGAAAGAACTCGCAGAACAAGCGGCAACAGGTACGTACGACTCAACCCAGCGTGCGATTATCGACTCTGAATACCAGCAAATGGCATCGGAAATAACCCGTATAGCCAACTCAACAGACTTTAACGGCATTAAACTGCTGGACGGCAACCTTTCCGGTACACACAACGGATCAGGCCTTAAAGCAACTGGTGCCCTTAAAATCCACTTTGGCCCTTCTAATGACAGTGCCGAAGATTATTACTATGTGAAGATTGGCAACGCAACCGCGTCCGCACTTGGGGTAGGGAATCAAAGCGCCAACACCTCCCTCGGGTTCGCCATCTCCACACAGGCCGCTGCCCAGCAAGCCCTTACAGCTCTTAGCAGTGCCATTGTATCTAAAGACAATATCCGTGCAAACTTAGGTTCTATGCAAAACCGTTTGCAAAATACCATAAGCAACCTGCAAATCCAGGCAGAAAACCTGCAAGCAGCAGAATCGCGTATCTCTGACGTGGACGTGGCCACAGAAATGACCAACTTTGTCCGCAACCAGATACTTACCCAGTCTGCTGTTGCCATGCTTGCGCAGGCTAATACCCTGCCCCAGCTTGCTTTGCGCCTTATGTAAAACACGCTTTCTATAAACGGGAAACTGTAACCCTGCTCAACCAAAACCCCCTGTGCGGTATTTTCGCGCAGGGGGTTTTGGCTTGTGGACATTATATGTTTTTATCTCTCTCTTTATCCATTATGCTCTAGATAGTGTAGTCACGAGATTGAAGCCCATAAAAAGATGCACCTGATATGGATA
>CAZPTC010000038.1:0-13512 GCA_964589455.1 uncultured Desulfovibrionaceae bacterium
ATTGAAGCTGGCACCTTTTTATTGGCTGCCGGTATTACAGGGGGGGAATTATTTGTCAAAAACTGCCCCTTTGCGGATATGGAAGCCCTTATTTCCAAGCTGGAAGAAGCAGGCATGGTGTTTACCGTGCGGCAGGACGGCGTTTCTGTAGCGCGCGGTTATCCCACACTCCGCGGGGTAGATATAAGCACAAGGCCGCACCCGGGCTTTCCCACAGATATGCAGGCACAGTCTATGGCTTTGCTTTCTTTGGCAGAAGGCGCAAGTATTATTGAAGAAACTATTTTTGAAAACCGCTTTATGCACGTACAGGAACTTGCGCGTATGGGCGCGGATATTAAAGTGCACGGCAATTCCGCCACAGTACGTGGGGTAAAAAAACTCAATGGCGCGCCTGTAATGGCATCAGACCTTCGGGCAAGCGCATCGCTTGTGCTGGCTGGCCTTGCAGCGCAGGGTACTACCCTTGTCCAGCGCATTTACCATTTAGACCGTGGCTATGAACAAATGGAGAAAAAGCTGGAAGCCGTTGGCGCCAGAATACAAAGGGTAAAGGGCGAATAATGCCCCACTCTTGCTGACAAGGAAAATGCCATGCGCAAAACCTTACGCCTTCTGTTGCTGCTCTTTCTGCTTTGTTTTGTGGCCTGCGCCACTGGCCCGGATTCCCGCGACGTAGCCCGTACTCTTGCCACAACAGGCACATTTTCTGCCCAGTATTTTGATACGTCTGGTTTTGTTTTGTATGGCCTGTTAAAACAAGCACCTGCCTCTTCTGCTGCCACTCAAGACAATACCCTGCATGTGTATATTGAAGGCGATGGCCTTGCCTGGATTTCCCGTTCTCAACCTTCTTCAGACCCCACACCTACAAACCCCACCATGCTGCACATGGCAAGCGCAGACCCATACAGTGGCCCAGTGCTGTATTTAGCGCGCCCCTGCCAATATGTAAGCGGTGTGAGTGCCCGCCTTTGCCAGCAAAAATACTGGACCAATGCCCGCTTTGCGCCAGAAGTTGTGCAAAGCATGGATGAAGCCATTAGCCAGGCCAAAACCCTTACAAACTCCACACAGGTGAGCCTTATTGGGTATTCTGGGGGTGGGGGCATAGCCGCCCTTATTGCCGCAAAAAGGGACGATATAACTTTTTTAGGCTCAGTTGCAGGTAATTTAGACCATAAAACCTGGACGGAATACCACCACGTTTCCCCCATGTCTGCCTCGCTAAACCCCTTAGATGTAGCCAAGGATGTGCAGGGCATACCCCAGTTGCATCTTTCTAGCACAGCAGACAAAATTATACCGCCTTCCATAAGCGCTGGCTTTTGCAAAGCCCTTGGCAGAGCCCAGCCCTGTATAAGCGTACCCGGCATAGCGCATGGGGGTGCCTGGGAAACTGTGTGGCCTTGGGACACAACAGGGTATTAGAGCATTTCTGTTGGCCCGTTTTTTGCATATCCATAAATGCTTGTGCTATTTTTTGACAGAGCGCCAACATTTTTTCTGTCAGCACCGTTTATCGGCACATATTTCGGAGGGAAACTAGAATGGCAACAGAGCTTAAAGGCCCACAAAAAACAGCGGTTCTCCTGCTTGCGCTGGGGGATAAATTTACGGCGGACGTTTTCCATCGTATGGACAGGCGCGAAATAACCACGCTTTCCAAGGCTATAGTGGAGCTGGAGCCTGTTTCTAAAGAAATTGTGGAGGAAATTCTGCGGGAATTTCACGCCTCCCTTGTTGCCGGGCAAGACATGATTTCTGGCGGGCAAGACGCTGTAAAGCGTATGCTTATGAAAAGCCTTGATACAGAAACCGCCAAATACATTATGGACAGCCTTAACCTGGATGCCGGCCCTGTGCCCTTCCACGAGCTGGAACGTGTCAGCCCCAAACTGCTTGTGCAAATTTTACGTTCTGAACACCCACAAACCCTTGCCCTTATTCTTGGTCACTTAAACCCGGACCAGGCAGCTACCATGCTTACCATGCTGCCTGCCGGCGTGCGGGCAGAAGTGCTGCTGCGCCTTGCAAGGTTAGAATCTGTGCCAGAAGAAATGCTGATGGAAGTAGACAGAGTGCTGCAAAGTCAGCTTATTGCCATGGGCGGCAAAGAAGGCAAAAAAGTGGGTGGTGTGCAGTCTGTTGCAGAAATACTCAACCAAGTGGACCGCGCTACAGAAGAAGAAGTGCTGTCTGAAATTGAAGAAGAATCTGCCCAGCTTGCAGAAGATATACGTAACCTCATGTTTGTGTTTGAAGACTGTAAAATGCTGGATGACCGCAGTATGCGCGAACTTCTTAAGGAAATTTCCAATGAAGACCTTACCATGGCTCTTAAGGGCGCTTCTGAAGAGCTTAAAGGCCGCTTCTTCAAAAATATGTCTGAACGCGCCGCCAGTATGATAAAAGAAGAACTGGACTTTATGCCCCCTGCACGGCTTTCTGATGTGGAAGCAGCCCAGCAAAGCATTGTTCGCGTGGTGCGCAACTTAGAAAACCAAGGTAAAGTTGTAATAAGCAGAGGTGGCGGCGATGCCTTCGTCTAACCTGTACCCTCCTTCTACACAGCCAGCACAGTCTGCACAAGACAGACATATTGGCACAATATTCCTTGGCCCTTCTGCAGACAGGGAAACCACGCTGGATAAGCTGTATTCCGCTGTGCAAACAGACGTATGGAATAAAAAAACAGAAGACGATTATATGGAGCGCGTGCGGGAACGCGCGGCAGAAAAAGTACGTGCCCTGCTTACAAATGCGCGTAAAAAAGCAGAAGATATACACAAAGAAGCCCAAGACTGGGCAGACACTACACGTGAACTGGCAGAAGCCACCCAGGAAGAAGCCCGCCGTAATCTGGAAGATGCCAAGGAACTGCGCCAGCAGGCCCTTATACTGCGCGATCAGGCCCATAAAGAAGGCTTTGAAGAAGGCCGCCAGGAAGCGTTAAAAGAATTGGATGAAGCCAAGGCCGCGCTTGCAGACACTACGGCTGCCGTGCTTTTAGGTATACACCAGCAATGCAGCCATATTTTTGACACATGGCGCGAAGACCTTGTGGCCCTTTTTAAAGAAGCTTTGGAAAAAGCCACTGGCTGGATACTGGACGCAGAAAAAGCCAAAATTATGGAAAGCCTGCTTACCCAAAGCATGAAAGCCCTGCAGGATAAGCGCCACTTTTTGGTGCGTGTACACCCCCAAGATGCAGAACTGCTTACAGAAATGCTGGCAGATGCCCATAAAGCTAACCCACACACCGCAAATTGGGAATTGGAGAGCGACCCCAAGCTTGCCCCCGGCAGTATTGTGGTAGAAAGCGACTCCGGTCTTGTGAATAATAGCCGCGAATCCAGACGCGCTGTGGTGGAAGAAGTGCTGCAACACCTTACCCTGCCCCACAGCCAGGCAGATGAAGAGGCTATGGCAGATGTTACCTATACACTTGTGACAAATGCGCGTGGCAATGGTATTGACCTTGACCCAGAAGGCAGCATTGTGCCGCATGATGCCCCAGCGCCTAAAAAAGCCCCAGCAGACAAAAAAACCACAAATACACCTGTACAGGAAACTGCGCCTGAAACCCATGCGCCTGTTGCCTCGCACGCAGATTCTCAAGAACCTGCTGAAGCTTCAGCACAGGCACCCGCAGCACCAGAGGCCGCTTTTTTTGAGCCGCCAGTGGATGCACCAGACATTTCTGCACCAGATTTACCAGATGATTTACCAGATAACTTACCTGGCACTTTACCAGATGACTTACTTGGCTCTTCGCCAGACTTTTCATCAGTAGACAGCGCAAGCGATTTGCTTGCGGATGTATTTGGTGACCTGCCAGACGCTTCTGCCCATACTCAGGAAGCAAAACCCGCTTCTGCACCTGTAGCTGCTCCCCAGGCTGCTCCTCAGGCAGCAAAAGCCCCAGAACAAAAACCAGAACAGCTTCCAGCACAGGCCCCGGAACATGCTGCGGAACATACTGCGGAAAAATCTCCAGCAGAAAAGCCCGCGGCTAAACAAACGCCTAAACAGGCTCCTGCTCAAACTTCTGTCCAAACTTCCCCGGAAAAAGCGGATGCCACACAGCGCCCCAATTTACTCTCTGATGAAGAAATCCACTCACAGGCCCAAGACTTGGTAGACAGCTTTTTGGCAGATGCAGCGCCTGATTCCAGCCCCACAGAACCTATCGCCCCTATCACCCCTATCGTCCCCAGTGACACGGACACTTCCGCTGCGCCAAGCCTGGCTGACACAGCAGACGCCACCCCAAGCACTACCCCAGACGCTACAGCAGACACTTCTGCCCCTGCTGACATAGACCCCTTTGAAGCCGCTCTTGCCGCCTCTGCCGCCTCTGCCGCCTCTTCTGCTGCTTCCTCTGGCTCTGCCCCTGCCTCTTCTGCCAAAAAAGCACCCGGTGAACCCCTGCCAGACAGTCTGGCAGATGAGCTTTTGGCAGATCTTGGCTTTGCGCCCCCTGCTGACCCTTCTTCTAAAACAAAGGCAGATCTCTAATGGGTCTTAATCCGCACGAATGCCTTGCTCTGCTACAAAAAGCCAATGCCACGCAAACTTTTGGCAAGGTCAACAAAGTTGTGGGCCTTGTGGCAGAAGCTTCCGGCCTTGTGGCTTCCCTTGGTGCCGTGTGCCACATTTTGCCCGACAAAGTTAACGAAAATGACGAAGAAGAACCCATTGCTGCCGAAGTTGTGGGCTTCCGCGACGGTAACCTGCTCTTTATGCCATACGGCGAAATGCGCGGTGTGCGCCCCGGCAGCCTTATCCGCAATTCTTCCCTTCCACCTGTCTTCCCCGTTGGCAAGGGCCTTTTAGGCCGCGCCTTTGATGCCTTTGGCAAACCTCTTGATAAAGGCAGCCGCGTCAGCCCGGAAAGCATGGTGCCCATTTACGCCAACCCGCCTGCCCCCCTGGAACGCCCCCGTATTGTTGACCCCTTAGACGTGGGGGTGCGCGCCGTCAACAGCCTGCTTACTCTCGGTAAAGGCCAGCGCGTTGGCATTATGGCTGGCTCTGGCGTGGGAAAATCTACCCTTATGGGTATGATGGCCCGTTATACCAGCGCTGATGTTATTGTTATGGGCCTTATTGGCGAACGTGGCCGCGAAGTTTTGGAATTTATGGAGAAAGACCTTGGGCCAGAAGGTATGGCGCGCTCTGTTGTCATTGTGGCCACCTCAGACCAGTCTTCCCTTGTGCGTATGCGCGCCGCCTACGCCGCCACTGCCGTTGCCGAGTATTACCGCGACCAGGGCAAAGACGTACTCCTTATGATGGACAGCGTGACCCGCTTTGCTATGGCCGCCCGCGAAGTGGGCCTTGCCACAGGAGAACCCCCTACCACCAAGGGCTATACTCCCTCCGTCTTTGCCCAGCTTCCACGCCTTCTGGAACGCACAGGCCGCTCAGAAAAAGGCACCATTACCGGCATCTACACCGTACTTGTAGATGGGGACGACTTTAACGAGCCTATTGCAGACGCCGTGCGCTCCATCCTTGACGGTCACATTGTCCTTACCCGCGACCTTGCCGACCAGGGCCACTTCCCCGCCATTGATGTGCTTAAATCCATTAGCCGACTCCGGAACGATATTGTGGCGCGCGAAATTGTAGAGGCTGGCCGTACTATCACCGGCCTTATGGCCAGCTACAAACAAGTGGAAGATATGGTCAATATAGGCGCGTATGCCCAAGGCTCTAACCTGGAAATTGACACAGCCATCCGTATGCGCGACGCGACAAACAACTTCCTGAAGCAAAATATTACCGACAAGCAGGACTTACTCACCTCCTTTACCAAACTCTTAGAACTGGCCACCCAGGCTAAGTCTGATATGTAAACTGCTATTGGGGGGCTGCTCGCCTTATTAACCCTGCTGGGGGCGCTGCCCCCAGACCCCTGTCGGGGGGGATAATCCCCCCCGAACCCCCTTGATTGGGTTGGCTTGCATGTTGGCTGCCAGAAAAAACATGGCCCCGTGAAAATAATACTCTTGCGGGAATATCCCACATACTATAAATAATCCCCAACCTCCTTAAAGGCTAACGCGCAAAATTCTGCCCCAAAATAAGGAGGATGGTATGGTACAACGTATCGTACACGCCGCTATTGTGGTGATTATTATCCTTCTGTGCTTGCTGCTTAAAGGCAGCACTAAACAGTAAACAGGTAATAGTAGACCCCGATAGTGGTGGAACACTATCGGGGTCAGTTTCTAAAACTATAACCATATAGTTGAGGAGGCCAGGGGTTTGCGCGGGGGGCAGAGTGCATACAACACCTGCCCCTGTCCTTTAACCTCATGTCTAGACAATAGTGTACTTACAAAAAGCTGTCAAGTATTCGCATTAATATGGGTATTCGCAAAGTAAAAAACCCAGCAAGTTTTGTCCTATGGAGTTTTTAGAACGGTTTTGAGGGAATTATTTTCCAAAAAAATATTCTCCACTCTCCAAAAAAATTTTCCCCCATAAAAAACCCGCACAACGCGGGTTATTTATTCTGTATAAGTTATACACTTTTACTGGGGTTTGGTGGCTTCTTCTATAAAGTCTGGGGGAATGTACTCGGCAAGTTGTTTATCGCCATTAAAGTACGCTTGGGCAAGTGTTTTGTATTCTTCGAAGAGGGGCATAATTTTTTTATTAAGGGGGTCTTCGCGGGGAATAATAACTTTAGAGGGGTTAATGAAGTTGCCATTTTGTTTAATACGGAAGTCCAGGTGGGGGCCGGTTGCAGTGCCGGTTGCGCCAACGTAGCCAATAACCTGGCCTTGTTTAACTTTGGCGCCATTTTTAAGGCCTTTGGCAAAGCCGGACATGTGGGCGTATTGGGATTCAAGGCCAGCAACGTGTTTGATAAGTATCATATTCCCGTAGCCGCCGCTCCAGCCAAGTTTGGTGATGGTGCCGTCGCCCACAGCTTTAATGGGGGTACCGGCAGGTGCGGCGTAGTCTACGCCTTGGTGGGGGCGGTTTGTTTTATACACGGGGTGCAGGCGATTCATAGAATAGCCGGAGCTGATGCGGGTAAAGGCCAGGGGGGATTTAAGCAGGGCTTTTTGCAGGGCTTCGCCTTGGGCATTATAGTGGCGTAATTTACCTTCTGCATTGGTATACAGGTAGGCGTCAAACTGTTTACCCTGGTTGACAAAGCGGGCAGCAAGAATGGGGCCATAGCCTTTAAATTCGCCATCGCGGTAGCGTTTTTCAACAAGTACTTCGTAGTTGTCGCCCTGGCGGATATCCAAAACAAAGTTTACTTCGCAGGAAAAAACATCGGCAAGGTTAATGGCAAGAACAGGGCTTTCGCCTTGGTCTGCAACAGACTCAAAAAGGCTGGAGCTGATGGAGCCTTTAACATGGGCAAGCTGCCTGTCGTATTCAATGCGTTCTTTAGAAACATTGAATTCTGAGGGGTTGGCGCTGTTGCGTTCCACAATAAGGCGGGTGGAATTATCAATTTCGTATTCAAAGCGCAAAAGGGTTTCTGTGCTGGGGTCATATTGGATGTGGAAGGGCTGGCCAACACGGATAGTTTTAAGGGAGTACAGGGGTTCAGCCACTTTCATCATGGCGTTAATTTCTGCTTGTGTCATCCACTCATTCAGAATAATGCCGGCTGTATCACCTTTGTTCACATTGCTGTAAAGCACCTGTTCGCCTGTATCACTCACGGCGTACATGTAGCGGTCATTCTTGGGGTATATTTGTAATTTGGGAGCAATATTTTTTTCAATAGTATCTAAAAGCTGGTTAAAGTCCGGGAAAAAGGCAACTTGCTCTTCCACGCTGGTTTCTTCAGACTGGGCGGCTTCGCTAAAAGGGTCTGGTATAAAGGAAGGTAAAAGGGGCGAAGAATAGCGCCTGTCACCAAGGGAAGCAAGAAGCAAAGCGGGCTGCCTGCTTTGGCTTTCTGGCTGGGCAGCAAGCATGGCCAAATTTTCCGGGGCAGCAGCTACTTTAACAGGCAAAGGCAAAGGGGTAACTTTTTCTTCTGGGGAAAAAACGTAGTCTATTTTTTCAAAGAAAAGGGAGAGGGAATCCTGGGGGAAATCCGCTTCACTCACAGTTTTTTCTGTACCTTGAAAAGAATACGCCGCAAGGCCAATACCTAAAGCAACAACAAATACAATGCAGGCAAGAAATGTGGTATTGCGGGAACGTCTTTCTTTTAAAAGACGCGGGTGGATTTTATATTTCTGTTTCATAGGCCTTCGCTTTTTCCGGTTGAAATTCACACAAATAAGGATGCAACGCTGATCCGTAATTGGAGCGAAACTATGCACTAAAGAGGCGCTAAAAAGGCACTTAAGGCAAAAAAGAAAAGCTTAATAAGAATAAATAGCAATAAGTACAGGATAGTATTCTCATTTAGAAAGCTTTGTTGTTTTTTACCCTCTTTTTTTCTTTAATGGCAAGTAAAATTGTGTACAAATTTCTGTACTTCTCTAAATCATTTGTTAATTTATAATGTTAGAGTAATTTTTTTTTGTTCCTTTTTTCATTAGGCCCTCTTTCTTCTTGCTTTCAGGTGCAAAAAAGGGTAATAAAACCCTAACAGGAAAACTTTGTGGAACAAGCATCCTTCACCCAGCATTCTGATAAACCGCTCTTTTTGCCGGAGTCAGGCATTCTTTTTTTTACTCCAGGAACACAAGAAAATCCGGAAAAAGAAGACTTTTTTGCACCGTATATTTATGGACAAAAAAACCAGTTTTCCCTGGCAGTTATTAAAGAAGTGGCATTTTTAAAAAGCCATGTGTATAACCCGCTGCTTATGCAGGGCCATACTGGCACGGGCAAAACCATGCTTATGGAAGCTGCAAGCCATACCCTGGCCCATGTATTAAAACAGCCAATTTGCTTTATGGATGCTTTTGCTTTTGGCCGCATTTTTTCCCCTTCTGCCAGCCATGAAGAAATGGAACAGGCTTTTGTTTTTTTTGCTTCTTTATCCGCGCTATTAATAGACAATATCCATGTTTTGTTAGACTATACCCAGGCGCAGGACATGCTTGTGCGCCTTATAGATTTAGCCATGCCTCTGCGCAAACCCCTTTTATTTTCGTGTCTGGATACTGTTGATCTTACCCATTTCCAGGCGCCTTTTTTTTCCCGTCTTTCTATGGGAGTTATGGTAACACTTGCAGAGCCGGATATAGATACCCGTTTGCGTTATTGCCAGGAATACGCACAAAAAAACCACCTTCCTTTAAAAAAAGAACTTTGCCTGCAAATTGCCAGGCGCTGCACCCAACTGCGTCAGATACAAGGGCTTATCCACAAAATAACCGCGTACAGGAACTTAACCGGTCTCTTGCCAGACGAAGCAGATTTGGGTATACTTTTTCGTTCAGAAAATTCTAAAAAAAGCTTGTCAATGGAAACCATTTTGCTGCTTACTGCCCAGTATTTCCATTTACAACCTGCTGAAATTCTTTCTGATAAACGTGGGCCTGCTCTTACAAAAGCCAGGCAGTACGGCATGTATTTATGCCGCACACTTTTGAAAGAATCATACCAGACTATTGGCGCGTTTTTTGGCAACAAAGACCACAGCACAGTTATGTATAGTGTGAAAAAACTGGAACTTGAGCGAGTTAAGAACAAAGATACGAACAATCTTATAACAATGTTCACAACAAAGTGCGAAGAATACGTTAAAACCACTGCGCTTTCCCCTATTCCCTGATTTTTTGCACACCATGTTTTTTCTGTTTCCATTTTTGTTCGTATTTTTATAAAAGATTTTTAGTAGTTATGTGAGTTAGGAACAAAAGTAAACCTTCTTATTCTTTCTCTGAGGATCCATGTATGCAAGTAAAAGTAAAGAAAGAGCAGATTATCTCCGGCCTCCAGAAAGCGGCAAGTATCATTCCTTCTAAATCTGGCGCAGCGTATTTGCGTTCTATATGGCTGGAAGCGAAGAATGAAAAAATTACCCTTTTTTCTACAGACGCCAATATTGAGTTTATGGGCACTTACAGCGCCCATGTTGAACAGGAAGGGCGTGTTGGTGTAAATGGCCGTGCTTTTATGGAGCTTTTGCGTCGCTTACCACAAGATGAAATAACCCTGACCTTTAAGGAAGAAGAATCTACGTTGTTTGTAGAACAGGGCAGGCGTTCGTATAAAATGCCAACAGCAGACCCTGTTTGGTTCCAAGCGCTTGCGCCATTTCCAGAAGAAGGTTCTGTGCTTTGGTCTGGGGATATTTTTGAAGAACTGCTGGATAAGGTAACATTTTGCATCAATGACGGGGAAAGCTCAGACGCACTTTCTTGTCTGTTTATGGTGCCTATGCCCACAGTTGGGGAAGGCAAGGTGGATATTTGCGGCTTAAATGGCCACCAGTTTGCTATGGTGCGCTTTGTAAATGACGATATTGCCGCAAAGCTTGAGCCCCAGGGTTTGCTTATACCTAAAAAATATGTGCTGGAATTGCGCAAATGGCTGGGCACACAGGAAGTGCAGTTTAATATTTCCGAACGCCGTTTCCATATCCGCATGGGGGCAGATTCTGCTATAGAAACTCTTAGCCTGCCACGCGCGCTTGCGGTTTTTCCCTCCCACACCAGCTTTATTGACCGTTTGAATATCCCGGAAGTTTCTCTTTTAGAAGTAAACCGTAAAGAATGCCTGGAAGCTTTGGAGCGTATCCAAATTTTCAACAGTGAAAATGAAATTTGCACCTATTTCAGTTTTGCGCAAAGTGAACTTGTCATGCACTCTAAAGCGCAGGAAACTGGTTCTGCCACAGAAGTTATGGACGCCTCCTATAAAGGCGACCTTACACGTATAGCCTTTCCTACACGCAATCTTATGGACATTCTCAACCATTTTACCTCTGCCAATGTTACCTTTACCTTTACAGGTATGGAAGGGCCCTGCGGTATACGCGGCATGGAAGACCCGGATTACACGGTTATCATTATGCCCATGAAAATTGTAGAAGAAAGCTATTACGAAGAATAATAAAAAAAGGGTAATATTTTGACTCAGGAACCTCTTTTTTCTCCAGCTACCAGCATTATGACTGGCTCTAAGGCTGAATACAACGCGGACTCCATTACTGTTTTGGAAGGCCTTTCCGCTGTGCGTGTGCGCCCTGCCATGTATATTGGCAGCACAGACACGCGCGGTTTACATCACCTTGTATACGAAGTGGTGGACAATGCCATTGACGAAGCCATGGCCGGCTTTTGCACACGTGTGGAAATTATCCTGCATTTGGATAACAGCATCACTGTGCGGGATAATGGCCGTGGTATACCTGTAGATATTCACCCTAAAGAAGGTGTACCCGCTGTTCAGGTTGTTATGACCAAGCTGCACGCTGGTGGTAAGTTTGATAACACAGCCTATAAGGTTTCAGGCGGTTTGCATGGTGTGGGTGTTTCTTGCGTTAACGCGCTTTCAGAATGGCTGGAAGTCACTATCCGTAAAGATGGCAAGCGCTGGCGCCAAAGGTATGAACGCGGTAATCCTTTCCCATTGCAGGAACTTGGCGAAACAGACAGCCGCGGTACCACCGTACACTTTTTGCCAGACGAAACCATATTTGAAACTGTAGAATTTTCTTTTGAAACCCTGCAAAAACGCTTTGAAGAACTGGCGTATTTGAACAGGAATTTAGAAATTTACAGCAAGGATGAACGTACAGGGGAAGAACATACCTACAAGGCAGAAGGTGGTATAGTCCAGTTTGTGCGGGACTTGAATGAAGGGGAAATGGGCCTGCACCCCATTATTTATGGCGAAAATGAAGCGGATAATGTTATGGTGGAGTTTGCCCTCCAGTATAATGCCAGCTACAAAGAAAATATGCTTACCTTTGCCAATAATATCCGCACCAAGGAAGGGGGTACCCACCTTGCCGGTTTTAAGGCAGCTCTTACACGCGCCATTAATAATTACATCAAAAACCAGCAAGACCTTCTTAAAAAACTCAAAAATCAGCAACTCACAGGGGATGATATACGCGAAGGTTTAACCGCCATTGTAAGTGTTAAACTGCCCCAACCCCAATTTGAAGGGCAAACCAAAACAAAGCTTGGCAACAGTGAACTTGTGGGCATTGTTTCCACAGCCGTGTATAATAGCCTGGATATATATTTTCAGGAAAACCCCAAGGATGCCCGTTGTATTATTGATAAAGCAGTAGACGCTGCCCGTGCCCGCGAAGCTGCCCGCCATGCTAAAGAATTAGTGCGGCGTAAAGGGGCGCTTTCTGACAACGCATTACCCGGTAAATTAGCAGACTGCCAAAGCAAAGACCCCACAGAATGCGAAGTGTTTATTGTGGAAGGTGACAGCGCAGGCGGCTCTGCCAAACAAGGCCGTAATCCCAATACACAAGCCATATTACCTTTGCGTGGTAAAATTCTTAATGTAGAACGCACCCGCTTTGATAAAATGTTGGCCAGCCGGGAAATAAAGTGCATGATCACCGCTATGGGTGTGGGCATTGGAGAAGATGTAGACTACGAAAAACTGCGCTACCATAAAATTATCATTATGACAGACGCAGACGTAGACGGCGCGCACATTCGCACCCTTATGCTCACCTTCTTTTTCCGCCATTACCCGGGGCTTATTGAACTTGGCCACCTGTATATTGCCCAGCCCCCGCTGTACCGCATCCATAACAGCAAATTTGAACGCTTTTTAAAGGACGATACAGAACTTAATGCCTTTCTTATGGAAAAAATTGTGGATACCCTTAAAATCCGCACTGCCAGTGGAAAGGTATTAGAAAACGCAGACCTTGTGGCATTTTTAGATATGATAGAAGAGCTGGAAAACCGTGTGCAGGAAGCGGAAAACACCGCCATACCCCGCGTGCTTTTCCTGGCCTTTTTGGAATACGCAGAAACACTCAGCCCCACGCACTTTACAGAATCTCTTTCTCCTGAACTTACAGAATGGCTTGCACAAGCCGGCTATAATTTCCAGGTAGAAAAAGAAATACAGGAAGATGGGGATGACCGCCTTTTTCTTGTTTTTGAAAACAAGGGCGGCCACCGTACACGCCTTGGTGTGGAATTCTTTGGGGCGCGTATGTACCGCAATGCACGCCATGTGCGGGAAACCCTGCTGCAAATCAGTGGTGGCTTTCCCCTTTACCTGGAAGGGAAAGACGAAAGCCGTAAAGAAGCCCAAGATTTCTTTACGTTGCGGGAAATGGCACTTGCAGAAGCCCGCCGCGGCTACCAGCTTCAGCGCTATAAAGGCCTGGGGGAAATGAACCCGGAACAGCTTTGGGTGACAACTATGAACCCGGAAAACCGCGTGCTCCTGCAAGTAAAAGTGGAAGACGCAGAAGATGCTTCCGAAATTATTGAACAGCTTATGGGCGAACATGTGGAAGCGCGTAAAGACTTTATTATACGCAATGCCTTAAGTGTGCAGGATTTAGATATTTGATGATGATTGGGAAAAGGGAGGGGACCCCCACTTTTTACAAAAGTGAGGTTCCCCTCCCTT
>CAZPTC010000039.1:0-13308 GCA_964589455.1 uncultured Desulfovibrionaceae bacterium
AGGAGAGAGAAAGTTTAGGCACTCGGCTTGGTTTTTTACTTATTTCAGCAGGTTGTGCTATTGGCATAGGCAATGTGTGGCGCTTCCCGTATATCACAGGCATGTACGGCGGGGCTGCCTTTGTGCTTGTGTATTTGTTTTTCCTGCTTATGCTTGGCTTGCCTATTCTTATTATGGAATTCTCCGTTGGGCGCGCCTCTAAACTGAATATTGGGGCCTCTTTTCACAAGCTTGAACCAAAAGGCACATTTTGGCACCTTTACGGGCCAATTGGCATTATTGGCAACTACCTGCTCATGATGTTTTATACAACTGTTGCAGGCTGGATGCTTGCCTATACGTATCATACCGCTGTTGGCGATTTAAATGGCTTAAACCCAGAAGGCGTGGGCAATTTTTTTGGGGGCCTGCTTGCCAATCCCTATGAAATGATTTTTTGGATGGTGCTTGTCGTGGTGTTTGGCTCTATAGTATGCGCCTCTGGTTTGCGTAAGGGGGTAGAACGCATAAGCAAATTTATGATGAGCGGTATGTTCCTTATTATGATTTTGCTTGTTGTGCGTGCTGTAACCCTGCCTGGTGCCGGGGAAGGCCTTACCTTTTACCTGAAGCCCGACTTTGCCAAATTTACAGAAAATGGCGTATGGACAAGCGTGTATGCCGCTATGGGGCAAGCCTTTTTTACCCTGAGCATTGGCATAGGTTCTATGGCTATTTTTGGCTCGTATATTGATAAAAGCCGCTCCCTTACGGGCGAAGGGCTTTCTATCCTTGGGCTGGATACCCTTGCTGCTTTGCTTGCAGGCTGTATCATTTTCCCTGCCTGTTTTGCCTTTGGTGTTAACCCAGGTGCAGGCCCTGGCCTTATTTTTGTGGCACTGCCCAATGTGTTTAACAGCATGTTGGGCGGGCAAATATGGGGTACCCTCTTTTTTATTTTTATGTCCTTTGCAGCCCTTTCCACAGTAATAGCAGTATTTGAAAATATTAATTCCTACAGCATGGATGTGCACCACATGAGCCGTAAAAAGGCTTCCTACATGAACATGGTGCTTATTATCCTGCTTTCTTTGCCCTGTATACTGGGCTTTAACGTGCTTTCCGGCATTACACCCTTTGGTGCAGGCTCTGGTATTTTAGACTTAGAAGACTTTATTGTCAGCAATAACCTTTTGCCCCTTGGTTCCCTTGTGTACCTGCTCTTTTGCGTAACCCGCTATGGCTGGGGCTGGGATAACTTTATTGCAGAGGCGGATGCTGGCGTAGGCTTAAAGTTCCCCCGTATGCTGCGCAAATACTTTACGTATGTATTGCCGCTTATTGTGCTTTTTGTGTTTGTGCAAGGCTACTTGGATAAGTTTTTTAGATAGTGAGTGAGAACTTGGGGGCGGGGAGCACCTTTTTGTGAACAAAAAGGTGCTTCCCGCCCCCAAACCCCCACCCCCTCCAAAAAAACTTTTTATTGTAACATGTTATATTTGCTGCTAAAGCGAACTGGCGTGTAACCCTAAAGGGCATTGTTGTGAACATGCCCTTTTTTTGTTAAGGATACCTTTAAGAAAAAACGCTTAAAAAAGGGCAGTGAGGCACTATGACCCTTTCTCTTATTATCCCGGTATATGGCCAATGGCCCCTTTTAAAAGCCTGTCTGCTTTCTGTTCCCTCGGCTATGGAAGGTTTTCACGCGCTTTCGTATGAAGTTATCCTGGTCAATAATGCTGCCAGTCAGGCCCAGGACGCTGTACATGCAGAGGCCCCAAACTTTGGCCGCGCCCTTTTTGCAGAAAATTTCCACTATATCCCCCAGCCGCTTAACCGTAATTTTGCGGGCGCGTGTAACATTGGCGCGCAAATGGCCACAGGGCAGTTTTTATGCTTTCTTAACTCCGATACAGCGCTCACAAAGGGTTGCATATTGCCCCTTATAGAAGCGCTCAAGCAAAACCCCGCCCTTTTTGCTGTTGGCCCCATGCTTGTGTACCCAAAAGACTTTATGGGGGTAGAGCGTGTGCAGCACGCGGGCATTACCCTTGGGCCGGATATGAAAGTTTCGCATGTGTATGAAAATTTCCCTTCTTCTCACCCCATTTTCCAAAAAAAACGTCCATTGCAGGCTATAACAGCCGCTATGCTTGTGTGCGAAAAAAAGCGCTTTGAAGCTCTTGGGGGCTTTTGCGAAGAATTTATTAATGGCTTTGAAGACTTGGATTTATGCAAAACAGCGGCAGAGCATAATGGGCGTGTGCAGGTGGTGCCAAGCGTCAAAGTAACCCATTACTGTGGGCAAAGCGCTGGCCGCGGCGCACACGATGCCCATAATGCAAAAGTTTTGGCAGCGCGTGGCGCTATGGATTTTTTTCATCCAGATTATCATACTCTGCTGGCTGAAGATGGGTATACCCTTACCCTTACCCCTTGGCTTAAATGGCAAGCCGTGCCAGAGCCGCGCAAAACAGCCCGTTTACAACGTATGTTTGCCAAAGTAGAAGTAAGCGAGATACAGGAGCTGGAAGCTGCCTTGCAAGAAGAACCTTACTGGCTGGAGGGCTGGCAACTTTGCATAGAGCAAACTGCCAAAGCAGGGCAAATTGAGCGGGCGCTTTTGCTGGCGCAGCTTGCTCTTGCTTTTGATGAAGGGCCAATGCCTTTACGCAGCCTTGCAAAGCTGGCGCAGACGCATGGCGATGCAAACTTGGCAGCCCAAGCGCGGGAAGCTTTAGCCCATTATACCATGCCAGAGGCAGAGCGGCTTACAGCGCTGCGTAGTATACGGGCGCTTATGCGGGCAAAAATCCCTGCGCTTGTGCCACAGGTAGACGCAGCACTAGAGGCCTTACCCGTATTTTTGCAAAAAGTTTATCTTCCCTTTTGGGAAAACTTGCGTTAAAAGTGAAAAAGCCTTTGGGCTGTGCTGGGTCAGCAAATTATCATACTTCTAAGGAAGGGGTTATGCATTTAAATAAACGTGTACTCGTAACAGGTGGTTCTGGTTTTCTTGGCTCCCATTTGTGTGAGCGGCTTTTAGAAGCAGGTAATGAAGTGCTTTGTGTGGATAACTTTTTTTCCTGCGATCGCCGTAATGTTACCCATTTGCTCGACAATAAGAAGTTTGAGCTCTTGCGACATGATGTAACCTTTCCCCTTTTTGTAGAAGTGGATGAAATTTATAATCTTGCTTGCCCTGCTTCTCCTATCCACTACCAGCACGACGCTGTGCAAACCATAAAAACCTGCGTGCATGGGGCCATTAATATGCTTGGCCTTGCAAAACGCTTAAAAGCCCCTATATTCCAAGCCTCTACATCAGAAGTGTATGGCGACCCGGAAATTCATCCGCAAACAGAAGACTACTGGGGCCATGTTAACCCCATTGGCATGCGCTCTTGCTACGATGAGGGCAAGCGCTGTGCGGAATCCCTCTTTTTTGCGTATCACCGTCAGGGTAATGTGGCTATCAAAGTGGGCCGTCTTTTCAACACCTATGGCCCGCGTATGCACCCCAATGATGGCCGCGTGGTTTCCAATTTCATTATGCAGGCTTTGCAAAACCAGCCTATAACTGTGTATGGCAAGGGCGATCAGACCCGTTCTTTCTGTTATGTGGATGACCTTGTGGAATGTATGGTGCGTTTTATGGCTGCGCCAGAGACAGTAACAGGCCCCCTGAATATGGGGAACCCCGGGGAATTTACCATTCTTGAGCTGGCAGAGCTGGTTATAAAGCTTACAAACAGCAAGTCCATTATCCGCCATGACCCCCTGCCACAGGATGACCCGCGCCAACGTAAGCCCGATATTACCCGCACGCGCGATGCCCTTGGCTGGGAGCCAAAAACAGCGCTGAAAGAAGGCCTTATTCCCACCATTGCCTACTTTGACAGCCTTTTAAAAGGAACCTTGCGCTGATGCTGACACGGCAGGATGTTCTGGCAGGCGAGGCAGATCTGTGCGCAGATATTGCCATGCTGTTTGCATTTGAGGGTCATGCTCTCTATTTTCCTCCAAGCAGGGAGGTAGACGGCATCGCATGGGTAGAAGAAGAAAAAACCCTGCTTGTGCCCCTTTGGCTTCCTGTAGAAAAAGAAGGCGTAAAGGATGAGCTTTTGCTTGGGGTTTTATTATTGCGCGGTATAGAAGAGGATATGGGCGCATTTTTGCCCATTCTGCCAGCATTTATACGCCAAAGTCTGGAAAAGCTTGTGCTGAAAAAGCAGGTGGAAAAAGAGCCGCTTACAGGTCTAGCCACCAGAGAAGCGCTGATTGCCCATACAGCCCGCGAAATAGCGCGCATGCGCCAGATACAAACCTTAGATGCCAGAGAAGAAAGCCTTGGTGTCAGCCCCTCTTTAGCTATAGTGGCGCTTTGCGTAGAAGGCCTATGCGGGGCAGGGGCTTCTGCCGGACAAGGCGCATGGACAAGGCTTTTTGGCCATGCTTTTGTGCGTGAAGTGGAAGCTGCGCTTGGTAAAGCCCTTGGCTTGGCCTTTACAGACAAGCAAGAGCCTGTGGCTTTTCCTGCTTTTTTGGGAGAAGGCCAGTTTGCGGTGCTTATTTCTGGCGCAGGACAAAAAGAAGCGGAAGATGCCGCCTATACAATTTTTGGCGTTTGCCAGCAAGTGCAGCCAGAACTGGGCATTGCCGCGCACAGTGGCATTGGGTACGCGCTTTTCCCGCAAGACTGGGATGGCCGCCTGCCTTTTAGCAGTTGGCGCAAAATATACGCCAATATGCCAGAAACACGCCAGCCAGAACTTGTAAGCCCCGTGCTTGGCAGTTTGCCAGAAGAAGGTATGGAAGATGCGCTGGCCTTGCTTTCTTTTGCGCTTCTTACAGCGCGTAAATGCGCGCAGCGTGCTTCCTTAGGGGCCTCTTTTATGCCTGGGCCGCCTGGACCGCATGTACAGGGTTTTTCCCGCTTACTCAGCCACGGCGGCACAGTAACAGAAGCCGGGGAAACAGGGCATGACCGTTTTGTGCGCTTAAACCTTGGCAGAGATGCCGGGGTACGCCCTGGCATGGTGTTTTGTGTAAAAAGCGCAGAAAATGCTTCTGTTGCAGAAGTATGCGTGCGTTATACAGAAGAAAATACCGCTTATGCCTTGCTATTAACGCAGTATAACCCGTTGCGGCCTCCGTATCCGGGTGAACGTGTGGTATTTTCCCGTATGCTTGGTGAAGAAGAGGCCTTTTTGCCAGAGCAGGAAGGTTTGTTGTCTGTAGCCGCCATGCGGGCGCGTATTGCACAGGAAAAAGAGCCATTTGTGCTGGCTCTTGTGCGCCTTGGGGATATGCCAGAACAAAAAGAAGCGCGGGAAGCAGGGCATGGCTTGCCCCATATACAGGCGTTTTGGGAATATGTGCATGCAGAGCAGGGGAATACTCTGGCGGCTGTGTATAACCCGGAACACCTTTTGCTTTTGCACACAGGTGTAAGCGCCGAAAATACCCAGACAGATGCCGGTACTGCTTCAGGCTGTACCACAATACGCGCCATAACAGACTTTTATGCCCGTTTTTCTGCAGTATCAGATTCTCTTCCTCCCATAGAAGGTGTTGGGCTTTTTGCCTTCCCGTACTTAGATTACACAAGTGCAGATGCGCTGGATAATGTGCAAAAAGCTTTGGAATATGCGCTGCTTTTGCCAGAACCGCATATAGGGCTTTTTGATACTTTGGCCATAAACATAAGCGCAGATAAGCGTTTTTCGCAGGGGGATACCCTTGGCGCTATGGCAGAATACAGGCGCGCGCTTTTAGCGGACGAAAAAAATGCCCTTGCGTGGAATTCGCTTGGGGTATGTCTGGCAAGTCTTGGGCGCTATGCAGAGGCTTTAGAGGCTTTGGAAAAAGCCGCCCATTCTGTGCCTTGCGGGCAATATGGGGAAAACGCTGCCCAGGAAAATATGCCTGTAAGCGGTGCATCCCAGGAAAATCTCCCCGGTGCTTCTGTGCATTATAATTTAGGCACAACAGCCCTTAGTCTTGGGGATAAAGCAAGGGGCAAAAAAGCCTTCCAAGATTGTATACACTTAGAACCCACCCATATTTTTGCGTATTTACGCCTTGGGCAGTTAGAGGAAGAAGAAAGCGCCTGGGATCTTGCCCGTACATGGTACGAAACCGCGCTTCAAAAAGCCCCTCATGGCCCGCATTACCGCGTATTCCGTGCTTTGGCCCGTTTGGAAATGGCGTGCCAAAATCCCACAAAAGCGCGGGAATATTTACACAAGGCACTTGCAGAAAACTCGCAGGATGCTCAAAGTCTTGCCCTTATGGCGCAATTGTATTTGGAAAGCGGGGAAGACGTGGCCTTGGCAGAATCGCTTGCACGCCAAAGTGTTGCCCTTATGCCTTCAGAAAATCCTGCCTGGGCCATACTGCAAAAATGCCTTGTGCTGGAACAAAATGTAACGTAAATGTCCTGTGTCTCTACCATGTTATTTTATCCAGAGGGATACTATGCAAGAGCAAAAAAATGATAAAGTGCTTGTACTTGGTGCAACTGGTTATGTAGGGGGCCGCCTTGTGCCGCTTCTTCTTTCGCGCGGCTATCCTGTGCGGGTGCTTGCCAGAGATGTGCGTAAAGTGGCCTCCCGCGCGTGGGCGGATCATTCCCATTTAGAAATATTCCAAGGCAATGTGCATGATAAGGAATCTGTTGCGCAGGCATTGGAAGGTATTTCTATAGTGTACTACCTTGTCCACTCTATGGTGGATACCCATGACTTTAGCCAGGCAGACAGAGACGCGGCCTTTAATGTGGCATCTGCCCTGCAAGGCAGTCAGGTTAAGCGTGTTATCTATCTTTCAGGCATTGAGCCGCAAGATACCAGCATCAGCCAGCATTTGAAGTCCAGGGCAGAAGTAGGGCGCATTTTAGAGCTTGGCGGCGTGCCAGTTACCATTTTGCGCGCTTCGCAAATTTTGGGCGTGGGCAGTGCTTCTTTTGAAATGGTGCGGTATCTGGTAGACCGTCTGCCCTTTATGATGGCCCCCCGCTGGATTAACACCAAAACCCAGCCCATTTCTATGAGCAATGTGCTGGAGTACCTTGCCGGTGTATTGGAGCATCCGGAAACAATTGGGCAAACCTACGATATTGGCGGCCCAAGTGTTGTCACCTACAGGGAACTTATGGATGCCTATGCAGATGCCGCCGGCCTGCCGCACCGCAAAATGCTGCTTGTGCCGGGTTTTCCGCTTGGCATGTATTCGTACATGGTGGGTCTTGCTACGCCCGTACCAGCCCCTCTTGTGCGTGCACTGGTAGAAGGCCTGCGCAATGAAGTTATTTGTAAAGACACCCGCATACGTGATATTATCCCGCAGGATTTGCTTACTGTGCAGCAGGCAATGGCACGCGCCGTAGGCCGTGTGCGCCGCAATGATGTGGACACCTCCTGGTCAGACGCAGGTTTGCCCATTGTTCCAGAATGGGTGGTAGCGGGTGACCCAACCTATGCGGGCGGTGCCTTGCATACAGATGCGTTTTCTACGCGCCTTTTGGCAAAGCCGGAAGATTTGTGGGGGGCCATTATCCGTATTGGCGGGGAACACGGCTGGTACAGCAAAAATATTTTGTGGAAAACCCGCGGCCTTATGGACAGGGCAATGGGTGGCCCAGGTACACAAAGGGGTCGCCGCAGTGCAGATGCGCTGAATATTGGCGATGGTCTGGACTTCTGGCGTGTGCTGGATATCCGCCCAAACCAGCGCCTTTTGCTTATCACAGAAATGCGTATGCCCGGTGAGGGCTTGCTGGATATTTCCCTTACCCCTGTTACCAAGCAGGAAACTGACCTGAACATAAGCCTGTATTTTCGCCCGCGTGGTGCCAGTGGTCTTGCCTATTGGTATTCTGTGCTGCCTTTCCACTATGTTGCCTTTACTAGTATGCTCAAAGCCATTGCAGCAGAAGTAGGCAGGCCTGTGGTCATAAAGCCCCATAAAGTAAAAGCCTTGTCCCTTTCGCGCGAGTTTCCGGACACTGCACCAGAAGCGCCTGACCCATTGGAAGAGCTGAAGGCAGAGCATGAAGCGCGGGAAAAGCAAAAAGCCCGACAAGCTGAGGAGCAAGCCCGGCCAACAAGCCCAGAACAGGCAGACGGGCAGAAGTAAGCAAAATATGCTGCCAGTATCTGCATCAGAACCTGCTTTTGCATCCCCCATGCAGGGACAGCGCCTGCTTTTGCATGTGTGTTGCGGGCCATGCTCCCTTGCGCCTGTTAACCATTTGCGGGAACAGGGGGTTGATGTAAGCGCCTATTTTTTTAACCCCAATATTCACCCGGTAGAAGAATATATACGCCGGCGTGAAACCATGCAGGAAGCGGCAGAAAAGCTTGCCCTGCCGCTTATATGCGAAGGTGGGCCTGTGCCTTTTGCCACATGGCAAAGCGTGCTGCATGGGGAGCGGGAATTGGGCAAGCGCTGCGCGTTTTGCTATAAAGGGCGTCTTTTTAAAACCGCGCTTGTAGCTGCGCAAAAAGGTTTTCATGCATTTAGCACCAGCCTTTTATACTCCCGCTACCAAAACCATCAGGCTCTTATAGAAGTGGGGGAAGCAGCGGCTTTGTTTGCAGGTAAACCTGCCTCCTTTTTCCATTATCAGGATTTTAGGCCTTTATGGAATGAAGGGATAACACGTTCTAAAGAAATGGGCTTGTACAGGCAAAAGTATTGTGCCTGTTTGCTGAGTATGCGCCGGGAATAGCAAGGAATATATTTGAGTATTCGTTGATATACAATAAATGTAACACGTTAAAAAGGCCTACACCCTGTGCAGGCCTTTTTTTGTGCGCAAGGCAGAGTTTGCCTTAACGCAATCTTAACAAGTCTCCCCCATAATTTGACACCACATTAACGCCTAAGTGTGTAGATATCTGGGTGTAGGCCGCTTATGGCTACTGCGCCAGTTTTCAAAAACTGGTCGCTCATTATGGAGGTTTGTATGGATATTTTGCTTCTTGTGTTGTTGCTGGCCTGTTTTGGCAGCGCCGCACTGCTCACACTTTGGTGCGATAACACCGCTACACGTCAGGAGCGTTAAAATGCTTATTCTTGCCGTTATTCTTGTTGCACTTTGCGGGTACTTGGTTTTTGCCCTGCTGTACCCAGAAAAATTCTGATAAAACAGGAAACACACTATGCTTGAATTAATAGTTACACTTTGCGGTTTTTTAATCCTTATTTTCCCTGTGGGCTGGTATGTGTACAAAGTGGCAGAGCAAAAGCCCTGCTGGGCAGACCGTATGTTTAATCCATTGGATAAAGCCCTGTATACCCTGTGCCGTATAGATAAAACCCCCATGAACTGGAAGCAGTATGCCCTTGCGCTCTTGCTTACCAATGCGGTTATGGCGCTTGTTGGATACGTCATTTTGCGCTTCCAGTATGGCTTGCCTGTGAACCCCAACGCCATACCGGGTATGGGGTCAGACCTTTCCTTTAATACCATTGTAAGTTTTATGACAAACACCAACCTGCAACACTATGCAGGGGAATCTGGTCTTTCCTATTTAAGCCAGATGCTTGTTATAACCTTTATGATGTTTACCTCTGCAGCCACGGGATACGCCGCATGTATGGCGTTTATACGCGGCATGACAGGCATGGCATCCCTTGGCAACTATTATGTGGATATGATCCGCGTAACCACGCGGGTATTACTGCCGCTTTCTTTATTTGTAGGACTTTTTCTTATTTTCCAGGGCACCCCGCAGACTATGGAAGCCACAACTACCGTAACCACTATAGAAGGCAAGCAGCAGGATATAGCGGTTGGGCCCATTGCCTCGCTTGTGTCCATTAAGCACCTTGGCACAAATGGGGGCGGCTTTTTGGGGGCAAACTCTACCACACCGCAAGAAAACCCCACAGTGCTTACTAATATTGCAGAGCTGTATTCTATGATGCTTCTGCCGGGTGCATGTCTGGTTGTTTTTGGCATGATGCTGCGCAATAAAAAGCGCGATGCAGAAAAAGCCGCCAAAAGCCAGCCGGGTTCAGCAGGCGCAGGCAATGCCGCCCTTTCTGGCAGCTCTAAAAAAGGCTTTCCTTTTCTTATGGGTAAAGAAGCCCGCACAATTTTTGTGGCTATGGGTATTATTTTCCTTTTAGGGCTTTCTGTGTGCTATTTTTCTGAAAGTGCAGGCAACCCTGTATTGGAAGAAGCAGGGCTTTCCCAAAGTATGGGCAGTATGGAAGGCAAGGAAGTGCGCCTTGGTATTGCGCAGTCTGCCCTTTTTACCACCACCACCACGGCCTTTAGCACTGGCACTGTCAACAATATGCACGATACCCTCACCCCTCTTGGTGGTTTGGTGCCTATTTTGAATATGATGCTGAATGTGGTGTTTGGCGGCATTGGCGTTGGTTTTATGAATATGATGATGTATGTGCTGCTGGCAGTATTTTTGTGCGGCCTTATGGTAGGGCGTACACCAGAATATTTGGGTAAAAAGGTGGAATCGCGCGAGATGAAGTTGGTCACTCTTGCGCTTATTCTGCACCCACTTATTATTCTTGGTTTTTCTGCTCTGGCTGTCAGTGCGCAGGCTGGGCTTTCTGGTATCAGTAACCCCGGTTTTCATGGGTTAAGCCAGGTTTTGTACGAATACGCTTCTTCAGCCGCCAATAATGGTTCCGGCTTTGAAGGCTTGGGGGATAATACCCTGTTTTGGAATATCACAACAGGTTTAGCCATGTTCTTTGGCCGCTATATACCCATTGTGCTGCAACTTGCTATTGCTGGTGCCCTGCTTGCTAAAAGCCCGGTCAATGCCTCAGCAGGCACCTTGCGCACAGACACACTGGTGTTTTCCTGCACTTTGGCATTTATGGTGCTTATTTTTGCGGCCCTTACCTTTTTCCCTGCACTCGCTCTGGGGCCTGTGGCAGAACATCTTATTGTGTGGAAGTGAGGCATACCATGACTAAACACACGAAAAATACCAAGTTTATGACATCTGCAATAGCAAAAGAAGCGCTAAAACGCGCGGTGCTCAAGTTCAACCCTGCGCACATGGTAAAAAACCCTGTTATGTTTGTTGTGGAAGTGGGGCTTGTTATTACCCTGCTTTTAACCCTGTGGCCCGGTATATTTGGGGAACAAGGCAGCCATTTGCGCCTGTACAATGGCATAGTAAGCGGCATTTTGCTGGTAACAGTGCTTTTTGCCAACTTTGCAGAAGCAGTTGCAGAAGGGCGCGGTAAAGCCCAGGCCGCAAGCCTGCGCCTTGCCCAAAAAGATACAGAAGCGCGTAAACTTTTGCCTGGTGGAGGCGAGGAAATTGTGCGTTCCAGCCAATTACGCAAGGGCGACAGTGTGCTTGTGCGCAAGGGAGAAATGATTCCCGGCGATGGCGAAGTGGCAGAAGGCGTTGCGCTAGTAGATGAGTCTGCCATTACGGGGGAATCTGCCCCTGTTGTGAAAGAAGCAGGGGGCGATTTTTCTTCTGTTACAGGCGGCACAACAGTTATCAGTGACTGGCTTATTATGGAAGTAACCTCTTCTCCTGGGGAATCCTTTTTAGACAGGATGATCGCTATGGTAGAAGGGGCCACACGCCAAAAAACCCCCAATGAAATTGCCCTTAACACCCTTTTGGTGGGTCTTACCCTTATTTTCCTTATTGTTATTGTCACCCTTGCGCCTATGGCCTCGTATAATGGCATATATATCCCCGTTTCCACACTTGTGGCCTTGGCTGTATGCCTAATTCCCACAACTATTGGCGGTTTACTTTCTGCTATTGGCATTGCGGGCATGGACAGGGTCACGCGCTTTAATGTTATCGCCATGTCTGGCAAAGCAGTAGAAGCCTGTGGTGATGTAGACACCATGATACTGGATAAAACTGGCACTATTACTTTTGGCAACCGTATGGCAGATGCATTTATCCCTGTTAAAGGCGTGACAGATGCAGAGCTTAACCGCTGTGCAGTGCTTAGTTCTTTGCAGGACGATACACCGGAAGGGAAGTCTGTTGTAGAACTTGGCAAGCGCCTTAAAACAGCAATAGACGCCAATGAGCATAAAGACATGGTGTTTTTGCCCTTTACAGCCCAAACCCGCATGAGCGGCGTGGATATGCCAGATGGCACCCGCATACGCAAAGGCGCTTTTGACGTTATGGAAGGCCATGTACGCAGCGAAGGGCATACCATGCCAGAAGATGCGCGCGCCTGTGTAACAAACATTGCCAGTCAGGGTGGCACCCCGCTTGTGGTAAGCATGGATGGCCGGGTTATGGGGGTTATTCACCTGAAGGATACCATTAAGCCCGGCTTGCAGGAACGCTTTGCCAGACTGCGCCGCATTGGAATAAAAACCATTATGTGTACGGGGGATAACCCGCTCACAGCCGCTGCCATTGCGCATGAGGCAGGTGTGGATGACTTTGTGGCAGAATGCCGCCCGGAAGATAAAATAGCGCTTATTAAGGCAGAACAGGCACAAGGCAAACTTGTGGCCATGACGGGCGACGGCACAAACGATGCCCCCGCACTGGCACAGGCAGATGTGGGGCTTGCCATGAACAGTGGCACAATAGCCGCCAAAGAAGCCGCCAATATGGTAGACTTGGACTCTGACCCCACCAAGATTATTGAAGTGGTGGAAATAGGCAAGGAATTGCTTATCACGCGGGGTGCACTTACCACCTTTAGCGTGGCTAATGACGTGGCCAAGTATTTTGCCATTATACCTGCCATGCTTATGGCGGCTATCCCGCAGATGCAGGCGCTTAACATCATGGGTCTGGCGTCTTCTTCCTCTGCCATACTCTCTGCCCTTATTTTCAATGCTATTATTATCCCCTTGCTTATACCGCTGGCTTTAAAAGGGGCAGGGTACAAGCCTGGCTCTTCAGGGTCACTTCTGGCGCATAATATGCTGGTGTACGGGCTTGGCGGGCTTATTGTGCCTTTTGGGGGCATTAAATCTATTGATATATGTGTGGCGCCATTGTTGAACATGATGGGCGTATAAAGGAGAAAACTAAATGCGTATAATAAAAGAAATACGGCAGCCCTTGCTGCTTACCGTGTGTATGCTTGTTTTGTGTGGTGTGGTATACCCGTATACATTGGCTGGTCTTGGGGCATTAGTTGCACCGGAAAAAGCAGCGGGCAGCCTTTTGTATATGGATGGCAAGGCTGTGGGTTCTGCTCTTGTAGGGCAAGACTTTACAGATCCGCGCTTCCTCAAAGGCAGGCCTTCTGCAGTAAACTACAACACCTATACAGAGGCGCAAAAAGCGGAAAGCGCATACAGTGGCGTTGCTTCTGGATCGGCTAACTTAGGCG